>JAFZQL010000197.1 GCA_017620435.1 Erysipelotrichaceae bacterium | reverse complement strand
TTGGAACCCTCGGTATTGCAGGCAACAGTCTTTCCGGATTTCTCCAGAATGCTGCGGATCATCTCCACCGTCGAGGTCTTTCCGTTCGACCCGGTAACGGCAATCACGCATTCCGGCATCTTGATCCTGCTTAAAATATCCGGGCAGATCTTTAAGGCGATCTTCCCCGGCAGACTGGAACCATGACCAAAACGCTTGCCAACGGTCTTGGCCAGTTTGCAGATCACAATTGCCAGTACTTTTCTCATAACTTTATTATAACCAACAGAATACTATCTGTAACTCTTTTCTTAGCAGACGATGGAACCGATCTCCATTTCCGAAGTCAGCAGCTCGAGCTTTTCTTTTCCGTTTTCTTCCTTGACGGCTGACAGCAGCATGCCGTTGGAATCCAGACCTCTGATCTTCCTCGGTTTCAGATTCATGACGGCGATGACTTTTCTTCCGACCAGTTCTTCCGGCTTGTAGAACTCCGCTACACCGGAAAGGATCTGTCTTTGTTCATAAGCGAAGTCCACATTAAAGACAAGGATCTTATCGGCGTCCAGATGCTTCTTGCATTCGATGACCTTGCCTACGACCATTTCGACCTTATCGAATTCTGGGAACTCGATTTCAGGTTTATGTTCGATTTTCACTTTCCCCTGATCCAGCTTTTCGTGGATCTCTTTCAGCGTCTTTTCCGGATCCAGTCTGGCAAACAGGACTTCCGGTTTTTCCGTAACCTTGTTGCATTCATAGGCACCGAAAGCAGTCAAAGAATCATAGGACGTTTCCTGCGTATTGAGCTGCGCAAAGACTTTTTCAGTCGTTTCAGGCATGAACGGAGCCAGCAGGACCGTACCGAAACGGATTCCTTCCAGCAGATTGTAGAGGACCGTATTCAGCCTGTCTTTCTGTTCTTCATCCTTTGCCAGCGTCCAAGGAGCGGTCTCATCGATGTACTTGTTGCATCTTCTGAACAGTTCCAGAATGGCTTCCAGGGAATCGCCGACACGCAGCTGATCCATCTTCTCATCGACAGTCCTGACTGTCTGTAAAGCGAATTCCTTCAGTTCCTGATCCAGCGGTTCTTCCTTGAAGTTCCTGTTCAGCCGGCCGTCGAAATACTTGTTGGTCATGGCGACCGTTCTGTTTACCAGGTTTCCGAAAACGTTGGCCAGATCGGAATTGATCCTCTCGATCATCAGTTCCCAGGTAATGGTTCCATCCTGGGCAAAAGGCATCTCGTGCAGGACATAGTATCTGACAGCATCCACGCCGAAGAAATCGACCAGATCATCGGCATAGATGGCATTCCCCTTGGATTTGGAGATCTTGTCTTCCCCTACCAGCATCCACGGATGACCGAAGACCTGTTTCGGCAGCGGCTCTCCGATCGCCATCAGCATGATCGGCCAGTAGATGGTGTGGAAACGGACAATGTCCTTGCCGATCAGATGCAGATCTGCAGGCCAGAACTTCTCATAGAGTTCATCATTCTTGCCGTCGAGATGGTATCCAAGACCGGTGATATAGTTGCTTAAGGCATCGATCCAGACATAGACGACATGCTTGTCATCGAAGTCGACCGGAATTCCCCACTTGAAAGAAGTACGGGATACGCAAAGATCCTGCAGTCCCGGTCTGATGAAGTTGTTCAGCATCTCGTTTTTACGGGATTCCGGCTGAATGAATTCCGGATGTGTCTCGATGTATTCTTCCAGCTGTTTCTGATACTTGCTCAGTTTAAAGAAATAGGATTCTTCCTTTTCTTTATGCACCTCTGCTCCGCAGGTCGGACACTTGCCATCCACCAGCTGGGATTCCGTCCAGAACGACTCGCAAGGCGTACAGTACCAGCCTTCGTATTCGCTCTTGTAGATGTCTCCCTGATCATAGAGTTTCTTGAAGATCTTCTGTACTTCTTTTTCATGATAGTCATCGGTCGTACGGATGAACTTGTCGTAGGAAGTATTCATCAGATCGAAGATCCTCTTGATTTCTCCTGCCTGTTTGTCGACAAAAGCCTTCGGCGTCATGCCGGCGTTTCTGGCTTTCTCTTCGATCTTCTGGCCGTGCTCATCCGTGCCCGTCTGGAAACGGACATCGTAGCCCAGCAGTCTCTTGTAGCGGGCAATGCTGTCAGCCATGATGATCTCATAGGTATTGCCGATATGCGGTTTGCCGCTGGCATAGGCGATTGCCGTGGTGATGTAATACTTTCCTTTGTTTTCCATATGATCCTCCATAAAAATAAAAAGGTGATTCCAAGGGCGCATAAGCGCGGTACCACCTTTGTTTGTCACTTCATTCCCTTAACGCGGGTCTACGTCCCGTCCTACCTGTCGAACGGAAAGCTCCGGATCCATCTTCAGCCATCCTCCCTGCCGGTTTTCACCATCCACCGGCTCTCTGCAAGTCTCGAACGACCGATCTATCCTTCAAAGCTAACTCTATTCTAGCATATTAATTCAAAAATCCATATTCTATTTCCGATTCAGATGATCGATGATCACACCGGCGGTAATATCTCCGGTCACATTCAAAGATGTATAGACCATATCCAGCAGCTTATAGATTCCGGAATAGAAACCGATGAAATTTAAAGGGATACCCAGAAGCTGCAGATAAGTCGCACCAACCACAACACCGCCGTTAGGAATGCCCGGAGCGGACATGTTGATCAGGATTGCCGATACCAGCATCAGCAGATATCTTGACAATGTCATTTCAATGCCGAAGAGTCTGCTGCAGAACAGTCCCAGCAAAGAGAACGATACGGCTCCTCCGCACATGTGGATCGTACAGCCCAGCGGAACGACCACATCGGTGATCTCCTCGGGAATACTGAATTCTTCCTTGCAGGTCTTGATCGTATAAGGAAGCGTAGCGCTGGAGGAACAGGTCGTGACCGTCATCAGCCAGATCCTGTTGACTTTCTGAATAAATGCGGCAGGCGATATCCTGCGGATGATCAGGACCGGCAGGATCATGACAATGATCAGAACAGCCAGAGCGCACAGGTAGGCCGTCAGAATGTATCTGACTCCCACACCCAGCAGCATTGAACCATAACGCGCTACCGTGACGGAAATCAGCGAGAACACCGCAAACGGCGTTATATACATGAAATACTCCAGGATCTTAAACAGAAATTCTTTTATTCTTCTGATCGCATCGATCAGCCTGTCTCCGCTTCTAAACAAGGAACACAGATACCCCGTCAGAAAAGAGACCGCAATCACAAAAAACAGATAAGAACCTGTCAGGAACTTGTTCAGATCCTTGGGAATCAGATTCAGAAGCATCTGGCTCAGATCAAACTGTGCCGTTGATCCGTTCCACTCCACTTCTTCGAGAATAAAGCCCCTGCTTGGATCGATAAGCACTACGATCAGCGAAGAAAGCAGGAAAGACGCTGTAAACAATGTCACAAACAGCGCTATTGTTCTGATTACCAGACGGTTTTTCAGGTTTCTGGAATCATAGATAGAGACCGTGATGCTGGTAAACACGACCGGAACGATCATGTATTTCAGGAAAGTGATGTACCAGGTTCCGATAAAGGCGATCTGATCGGTGTATTTCGAAAAGAACAGTCCGAAGACGATTCCCAGAAGCAGTGCAATAAATGTAAAAAGACTGATGTTCTTCTTCATGATTAGATCTGTGATTTCAGGTAGGCAAACAGGAAATTGCTGATCTCGCCGTTCATGACTTTATCCACGTTGCCTTCTTCATAATTGGTACGGTGATCCTTCACCAGAGTATACGGACAGAAGACGTAGGAACGGATCTGTGAACCCCATTCGATCTTCTTCTGTTCGCCTTTCAGGGCTCTCTTTTCGTTCTCTCTGTCTTCAATCGCTTTCTGATAAAGCTTGGCTTTGAGAATGCTCAGACATTTCTCCCGATTCAGGATCTGTGATCTCTCGGACTGCGAGAAGGCCATTAGACCGGTCGGAATGTGTTTCATACGTACGGCAGAGTCGGTCTTGTTGATGTGCTGACCTCCCGCTCCGGAAGAACGCATTGTATCGACTTCCAGATCTTCGTCCCTGATCTCGATGTCGATCTCGTTGTTGAATTCCGGAAGAACCTCCACCGAAGCAAACGAGGTATGTCTTCTGCTGGAAGCGTCAAACGGCGAAATGCGGACCAGACGGTGTACGCCTGATTCTCCTTTCAGATAACCGTAGGCCATGTCTCCTTTGATACAGACAAGACAGGACTTGATTCCCGCTTCATCGGCTTCTTCGTAGTCAATCACCTCAAAACCGTAGCCGTTGTTCTGGGCATAACGCTGATACATCCTGAAAAGCATTTCCGCCCAGTCCTGGGACTCCGTTCCTCCTGCTCCCGGATGGATCTCCAGCAGGGCGTTGGAATGGTCGTAGTCGTTGGAAAGCAGCACCTTGATTTCAAAATCCTCAAAGTTCTTGCTTACTTCCGCATACTCTTCATTCAGCAGTTCAAAAAGTTCCGCATCATAGTTCTTCGTCAGTTCATCTACTTCACTCAATAAAGAGGTAATATCCTTCTCGTTTCGATAATACCTGTTTCTTAGATCCTTCAGCGTATTGTATTCCTTAATCACGCTCTGGGCCTTCTTCTGATCCGACCAGAACGTTTCTGAACTCTGCTGCTGTTCCAGCTCGCCTATTTTCTTATCAATCTCAGCGAGGTCAAAGAGAGTCGCCTAAATCTTTTAACTTCTTTAAGGAAGTGTTCAGGCCTTGTTTCATTTCATATATTTCCACGTTATTTCTCCTTTATAACGATCTTCAGATTATTGCAGAAAGTCACGACATCGTTGGAGATCGTATTCATCATCATCTCAAACAGTTCGTAGCCTTCTTCGACATATGCCCGGAGAGGATTGTTCTGGGCATAGGAACGCAGATGAATGCCTTCCCTCAGCTTGGACATGACGTCGATCTGATTCTGCCAGGCACGGTCCATCAGTCTAAGGACCATTGTTCTTTCCACCGGCAGGATCTGCTTCCTTACCGGCTTGATCTTGTTTTCATAAGCACCGAAAGAAGCATCCAGGCACTTCTCTATGGTTTCTTCCTTGCTTAAGCCTTCGATCATCTTCTGCTCAAAGCCGGAAACGCCCATGTTGTTAAGACGTCTGGCGATGGATTCGGTATCGATGACCTCCTTCTTGCCGTCGATGCTGACGTTGGATTCCACGATGTTTTCCATCTCCCGCTTGAACATGTTCTCGACAACAGAATGAATATCCTCGTTCTCCAGAATGAAATTGCGCTGCGCATACATCGTTTCCCTTTGCTGACGCATAACATCGTCGTAGTCCAGCAGAGCTTTACGGATATCGAAGTTCAGTCCCTCAACGCGTTTCTGCGCGCTGGAAATTGCCTTGGTAACGGTTTTATTTTCGATCGGGATATCCCCCATCTGGGCAAAAAGTCCGGAAATGCGGTCGGATCCGAACCTGACCATCAGTTCATCTTCCAGAGAAACATAGAAACGGGAATAACCCGGGTCTCCCTGTCTGCCGGAACGTCCTCTCAGCTGATTGTCGATACGTCTGGATTCATGGCGTTCAGAACCGATGACGGCCAATCCTCCCAGTTCACGGGATCTGTCCGTCAGCTTGATGTCGGTACCACGTCCTGCCATGTTGGTGGCGATGGTGACGGAACCTTCTCTTCCCGCCTTGGCGATGATGTCAGCCTCTCTGGCGTGGTTCTTGGCATTGAGTACTTCATGTCTGATCCTGGCCTGTTTAAACATCCTGGAAATCAGTTCAGATGTTTCAACGGATATCGTACCGACCAGCACCGGCTGTCCTTTCGCATAGAGCTCTTTTACTTCTTCCAGCAGGGCATGGTACTTGGCTTTCTTCGTACCGAAAACCAGGTCGGCATTATCGTTTCTGATGACCGGCTTGTTGGTAGGGATCTCGACGACCCGCATATTGTAGATGGAGAGGAATTCTTCCTCTTCGGTCTTGGCTGTACCGGTCATGCCCGCAAGCTTCTTGTAAAGACGGAAAAAGTTCTGATAGGTGATCGTCGCCAGGGTGGTAGTTTCCTGCTTGATCGGAACACCTTCCTTGGCCTGTATCGCCTGATGCAGACCATCGGAGTATTCTCTACCCGGCATCTTACGTCCGGTATTCTGGTCGACGATGATGACTTCCTGGTCTTCTACGACATATTCCACGTCTCTGGACATGATGTAGTTGGCCTTTAAAGCCTGATTGATATAGTGTACCAGAGAGGTGTTTTCCAGATCATAAAGGTTCTCGACACCGAAGGCTCTTTCGCCTTTATGTACGCCTTCCTCGGTCAGCTGGACATTCCTGTCCTTGACATCGATGACGTAATCTTCTTCTTTCATCAGACGCTTTACAAACCTGTCCGCATTGATGTACTGGTTCGCCGTCTTCTTTTCTCCTCCGGAAATGATCAGAGGCGTTCTTGATTCATCGATCAGGATCGAGTCGACCTCATCCACCAAAGCGAAGTTCAGCGTCCTTAATACTCTGTCTTCCACTCTGGTAACCATGTTGTCACGCAGATAGTCGAAACCGACTTCTGCATTGGTCGTATAGGTAATATCGCACTCGTAGGCCTTGCGCTTCTCGGCCGGAGTCATGGATCTTAGATTCAGACCGACGGTAAGACCCAGAAACCTGTGGATGGCTCCCATCCATTCGCTGTCTCTTTGTGCCAGGTATTCGTTGACCGTAATGACATGAACACCGTCTCCCGGCAAAGCATTCAAATATACAGCCATGACGGAAGTCAGGGTCTTGCCTTCTCCGGTCTTCATCTCGGCGATATCGCCGCGGTGCAGGACATAGGCGCCCTCCAGCTGACAGAAGAAAGGATATTCCCCGATCACTCTTCTTGCGGCCTCTCTGGCCACGGCAAAAGCCTCGACTTGAATGTCGTCCAGAGTCTCTCCGTCATCCAGACGCTTCCTGAATTCGACGGTCTTTTCTCTCAGCTGTTCATCGCTTAATGCCGCCATCTGATCCTTTAAGGCATCGACCGGTCTGACGGCTCTCTCCACTTCATCCAGGATCTTTTTATCACTATTAAAGAATTTATCTAATAAACCCATATGTTCTCCAATTCTTTCATAATTATAACATCTGCCTATAAAAAAGTTGACCTTAATAGCCAACTTTCTGTTCACGATTACTCTTTGATCTCTTGTATATTGTGAGCTTGAAGTCCTCGATCGCCTTCAACTAATTCAAATTCAACTGGTGCTCCCTCGTTGATGGTTTTATAACCATCCATGATTAATTGAGAATAATGGAAAAAGACGTCACGACCATCATCTGCTGTAATGAAGCCAAATCCCTTAACCTTATTGAATCTTTTAACCTTACCTAACATTTCCTTATTCTCCTTTACAGAATATTCTATCACACTTTGTTTTTAAAATGAAAAGTATTGCTTTTTGTTAGCCAAGGATAACGCTCTGACATGCCTGGCTCTGCCCCGTATCGCCCGATATACGCCAAGCATCGAAGACCCTGTTGTTACCACATCGTCCACGATCAGCACCCTGTTTAATTCCTCTCCTTCATAGAAATAATTATCCTTCATCCTGCTTCTTTCCCCGGCATTCTTTCCTTCCTGAATGAGGTCCTCCTTCATCTGTAGTCCTTTTATTCTGGGAAGCCTGACATCTTCAAAGATCAGTTCCAGATGATCAAATCCCCGCATCCGTCTTTTCTCGACGCTGCTGGGTACAAACAGGATACGATACCCGGCATAACGGATCCGGATATAGTCTTTCAAAGAATACAGGAAGACATCCTTCAGCGCTTCATCGCAGCACTCCTTGTACTGCAGCAGCAGACTCTTGAAGATCCCGTCGTATTCATAGAAGGATTCCACCTTCAGATCTTCGATCAGGAAGCATTGCCTTTTCACTTTCAGCATCTTTCTGCATTCGATGCACAAGAGATCCCTTTCCAGAAACAGAGAGCTTAAGGTGATCTTCTTCATCTGTTTATCGCAATAGATACATCTCATAGATAAGAATTCGCTTTCTTCAGATATTTCAGCGTCTCCCTGATGTCGGGATCAAAATGATCGGATATCACATAGGCATCTCCTTTCAGGGAATCCGTTCCTCTTCCCACTCTCCCAAGCATCTGGATAAGATTGCTTTGATCGAAGATCTTCGCAAAGTTGAGGATGATTACGCTGACGTTCTTGATCGTGATACCTCTTTCCAGAACGGTCGTCGCAAAGATGAAACGGTACTTTTTATCACGGAAATCTTCGATGTGCTGCTTCCTTTCCGGCAGATCGGCATAGACATAGGTGCAGGAAAAGAAACGGGAAAAGATCCTGTAGAAGACTTCACAGTCTTTTTTGCTGGTAGTAAATATGATACACTGACCTTCCGTTTTTCTTAATAAGACATACAGTACAAACAATCCGGCATACTTCGGCAGGTAAAAGATCCCGGGGACGGCAAGAGGCTTGAAAGAAGGCCGCACATAGAGTTCAACCGTCCGATAAGGCCGCCTTTTCATGACCTTCCTTAGCGTATCATCAACCGTAGCCGTCGAATACAGCACTCTGCCCTTGCAGGCATTCACCGAAATGTTCATCAGCGTCTCATTCCCCTTTAACGGAAAGGCGTCCGCCTCATCCAGGATCAGCAGATCAAAAGTCTGATAATAGCGGAACAGCTGATGACAGGTACAGACGATCAGATCTCCCGTAAGTTCGTCATGATGACCGCCGTAGACACCTGTTACCCTGGCATTGGAAAAGATCTTCTCAAAACGTTTTGTCAGTTCAATGACCACTTCCCGTCTCGATATCGCATATGCAACCTTGAGTCCTCTGGAAAGATATTCACTGATACTCGCAACAGCGATCTCCGTCTTCCCTGCCCCGCACACGCAATAAAGCAGCACATCTGCGTATTTCAGGCCCTCCACACACTTCCGGGAGGCTTCCAGCTGCTGATCGGTGAGCCTGTAATCGAAACTGTATTCCTCCGATCCTTCCGCGATCTCGTAGTCCAAAGGAAGGATCTCCTCCTCCAGCAGGATACGGGAAAAACGGACACACTTCCGGCAGTAATATCCTTTGTGTCCCTTATAGAAATAGGCAGGATCCCTGTTTCCGCATCGCTTGCATTCCATAGGCTTCTCATACATAATTCCCTGAAAAAGAGCGGATTCCTAAACGATTTTCAAAAAAAGCCGAAACTGATACACTTAAGTTATGCCTAGACTTCCTGAGCAATATCTCAACAATATGAAAAAACTTCTGGGAGACGATTACGACCGGTATCTCGATTCTTTCAGTGAGAAAAGATACTACGGATTAAGAGTGAATACTGCCAAGATCACGGTAGAGGAATTCCTGAAGATCGCGCCATTCCATCTGGAACCGATCCCCTGGACCGATGATGGTTTTTACTATAAGGAACAGGAACGCCCTTCCAGACATCCCTACTACTATGCGGGGCTCTACTACCTGCAGGAGCCAAGCGCGATGCTTCCGGCAGAAGTGCTTCCGATCAAGGAAGGCGATCTCGTTCTCGATGCCTGCGCCGCGCCGGGAGGAAAGTCGTCTAAACTCGCAAACAGGCTTGATCGAAGCGGTTTTCTGGTGTCCAACGACATCTCCGTATCCCGCTGTCAGGTCCTGCTAAAGAATCTGGAAACGATGGGCATCGTCAACGCCTGCGTCATGGCCGAAGACATCACGAAAATGGACCGTTTCGAGAACTTCTTCGACAAGATCCTGATCGATGCGCCGTGTTCCGGAGAAGGCATGTTCCGTAAGGAAGCTTCCCTGATTGGCGAATGGGAAGAAAAAGGAAACCGCTATTATTCTGACTTGCAGAAACAGATCGTCGCTTCTACCGTAAGGCTGTTAAAAGACGGAGGGAAGATGGTCTACAGTACCTGCACCTTTTCGCCGGAAGAAGACGAACAGATCGTCGAATATGCCCTGAACATCTGTCCGGATCTGAAAGTGCTGCCGATTAAAACAGCCGATGGCTTTGCGCCGGGAATCACCGGAAAAACAAAGAACTGCGTCCGTCTCTACCCCCACAGGATCAAGGGAGAAGGACATTTTGTCGCTCTGCTTCAAAAGGGAGAGGAAAGCTCTATCACGAAAGAAAGAACCGTCTACAGAGAGTTCTCCATTGCGGATGACATATCCATGACTCTTCCTGATGGAAAGATCATTCAAAGAAGTGAAAAGTTCTACTACGAACCGCAATGCACTCCTGATCTGAAAGGACTGCGTATTCTTCGTTCCGGACTTTACCTCGGGGAAGAGAAACACGGCCGTTTTGAACTGTCTCAGAGCCTTTCTATGGCCCTAAAAGAAAAAGAGTATAAGAATACCCTCAATCTTAATTCAGACGACCCAAGGGTCTTAAAATACCTTAAATGCGAAACCCTGGATGCTAAAGACCACAGCAGCGAAGGAATGACGCTGGTATGCGTTGACGGTTATCCTTTAGGTTTTGGAAAAATAAAAAACGGGATACTCAAGAACAGGTATCCCGCCAATTATCGTTATCAATAATACTCCTACATCGGATCGATCAGACCCAGTCTGACCAGCGTATGATAGAAGCCGTCATCCAGAACATCTTCCACTGTTTCGGTGGCGACTTTTTTCGTTCTGTTGCGGGCATTGCCCATCGCAAAGGAATGATCCACCAGCTTCATCATGCCGATATCATTCAGACCATCGCCGAAACAGTAGGTCTTTTCGTATGGAAAATCAATATGTTCCAGCAGCAGGCGCATCGTCGCATCCTTGCTGACACCCTTGGCGACACAGTCGAACGTCGTGACCTGCTGACGGTTCAGATTGTACAGATCGGAGAACTCGGCTTCCATGGCCACTCTTCCCTCCTCGGTCATGCTCTTCAGCCAGACAAAATCCGAATACTCGGTATCCGCCTCGACCAGGATCTCATCCGGATCGTGGGACATGGAGACGATGAAGTCTCTGATGTTCTGATTCTGCGCCGATTCCACGTAGCAGTGATCCTGCTTCATAAACATGCAGTCATCGCCGGAAGCGCGACAATATTCCAGGAAATGTCTGACACCTTCCTTATCGATAGGACGATGGAAGATCTCCTTGCCGAACAGTTCGCCGTATGCGCCGTTGTTCAGGATAAAGCCATCCGGTTCGCATTCCATGATGCTCTTTGGAACGATGCATTTCGGTCTTCCTGTAACCAGGAAAAGATAGGCTTTCTTCTTGACTTCCTGCAGCGCATATCTGGTCAGTTCGGAAATATCCAGCATTTCCCTGGTACAGTCGACCAGAGTTCCATCGATATCCGAAAAGATCAGGATCTTCTTATCAGCCATGGTAGCCCCTGTTCTTCTTGCCGTTTTCGTAGAGCTTCTTTACTTCTTCTTCCGGCAGATCGCAGTTTCTGTCTCCGAACACGCTTCTGCGGATAAAGTCCGTCTTCAGCACCATCTCTACCGACATGATCTTGGAGTAGGCCTCCATCGGATCCTTGCCTACAGCCAGAATGCCGTGATTGGCCAGTAGGACAACGTCATAGTCGTAGATATACTTGTCCAGATCGGCAATGATATCCAACGTTCCCGGTGTGCCGTATTTCAGGCAAGGAACTTCACCGAAGAACATGATGAATTCCGTGGAACACTTGGAAACGATCGGCTCCCCGATCTGGGCATAGGCTGTCGCAAAAGGAGAATGACAGTGAACGACGGCGTTGATGTCAGGCCTGAGTTCGTAGCAGTGCGTATGCATCGGCGTTTCCGAGGTCGGTTTGAGATCTCCTTCCAGAACATTGCCCTTTGGATCTACGGCAATGATCTGTCCTTCCGAGATCAGGGCCTTGGAAGTCTGGGTCGGGGTGATAAAGATCTTGTCTCCCTTCTTGTAGGAGACGTTTCCTTCATAGGTTCCGACAAAACCCGCATCATTCAGCATGTGGCAGACATCCACGATCGCTCTTCTGTACTCATAATCTTTCATTCCTGTTTCCTCCTTATTCATTGATCGTATCGGTAAACTCTTTCATAAATGCGTTGATCGTTTCGGCATCCGTTTCCACTGCCCGGTCAAATCCTTCAGGCAGTACCAGATCCCGATGGCTGATCAGCAGAATCGATCCGTCATGGAAGACGATCTTCTCCAGATCATCCGTTTCTTTATTCCAGTAGAAATGCGTTTCCCTGGCACTGATCTTTCCCTTGATGTGATCCAGCTGTTTTCCGTTCTCGTTCACCGTTTCCAGAAATTCGATATTTGCGATATCTGCCAGATCCAGGACCATGTTTTTATACAGATCCATCGGATCCTCGAACATCCTGTCGATGCTGACTCTGTAGTATGTTTCCGGTGTACCAGGTCCTTTCAGGTAGCAGTATTCGACCGTATCCTGATAGTACTGATCGATCTGATAGGAATCGTTGTAGATCGAAATCAGAGCCAGATCCCTGTTTGCGGCCATTTCGATACTTGCAGCATTGGTATCTTTCTTCTCCAGCAGAACATAAGTATTCTCCGCAAAACGGTAGGAAGTCAGTTTTTCTTTATAGTAGTCAGTTTCCTCACTGCTTTTGCATCCCATCAGACACAGCAGCAGAAAAACGATCAGGATCTTCTTCAACGTCATTTGACTTCAACTTCTCCAAATCTATCCAGAGCGGCCTTCAGTTCATCGTGCTTTGCCGCAGCTTCCTTCAGTGATATTCCTTCCGCCATTGCTTCGGCTGCCTGAACCATTGCCTTTGCGCCTGCTTCCGCACCCTGCGGATGGCCCTGTACAGCCCCGCCTGCCGCCAGCATGATATCGAGACCGAAATCCTTGGTAAACTGCGGAACCATACCCGGATGGACACCTCCGCCGCAGATCGGCATCGTAGGCTTGATATCATAGTACGGCAGCACAAGCTGCTGATAAGTCTTGAAATACTGCTGTCTGGTCAATGGATAGCCGCCGTAAGGCGTATTCATCATCACCAGATCGGCACCAGAAAGTCTCGGGAATTTGCCGACCGTAAGATGTGAGGACAGTCCGGAACTGATTCCTTCATTCATCGCGCCGCTGGTCGCATAGTGGCCCATAACCGGTACATCTACTTTTTCCGATATTGCCCGGAACATAGAGAATCCGACGACGGAGAACGACAGCATCAGCGCTTTCGCTCCGGCATTCAGAGCCTTCTCTACGGTATCCCAGATCCGATCCGCACGGTCCGTAACATTGCAGATGTAGATCACTTCTTTTCCCGTAACTCTGGCGGCTTCTTTGGCTGCCTCATTGTAGGCCTTTACTCTTTCCTCGACCGGAGAGAATTCCGGATTACCCAGCAACTCGTCGTCTTTGATGAAATCCAGACCGCCTAAAGCCGTTTTATAGAAAATCGCCGCCCCGGCTTCAGGACTCAGCCCCGTAC
This sequence comes from Erysipelotrichaceae bacterium, assembly GCA_017620435.1. Taxonomy (GTDB): domain Bacteria; phylum Bacillota_I; class Bacilli_A; order Erysipelotrichales; family Erysipelotrichaceae; genus Colivicinus. Next base: position 9,236 of record JAFZQL010000197.1, on the reverse strand, counting down.
AAGGCTTGATCATATTCAGAACCAGCGGTCTGTCTTTTACACCCGTCAGTTCACGAAGACCTTCAATGCCGAACTTCGGTCCCTTGAACGGCGCAACGAACTCTTCCGGGAACTGGACATCGACCAGTTTTACCTGTGCGCTGGTAGAAGCGTCGTTCCCCAGCAGCGTCGTCAGAAGCATCGGGAACTGTGCACCGAAGTTGACGGTCGGATAAGCGATCTGGATGAAATAGGTGCGCTTGTCTTCTTCGATCTGAGAGAACAGTTCATAAGGAGGCGCATCAAAGATGTTGACTACCTTGCCCATGTGTTTCTCTCTCATTTCTTCCGTTACACCCGGAACAGGGACCCAGGTCCCTACTGTCTGGCCGACAGCCATCGTTTCCGCTTTTCTGATCACATCGGTCTCTTTATCCAGCACGATGTAATAAGTCGCCAAAACATAATTCTGCTTACGGATCTCTTCCGGTAAAGCATAGATGCTGCTGTTTTTCATATCTCTACACTTCCTTCTGTTTCTTTCTTCCCTGTAAAAGGAATAAAAAAGACATTCTGTCTTTTTTATCTGTACATAACCTGGTTTCTGTTTTCAGATACGGTTTCCATTATTTCATCGTTTTCTTTTCGATATCCTTGATGGCTTCCACTTTCGGTGTAGAAGAACCGTCCTTGAATTCAAGCTCCAGCCATTCGCCCAGGATCTTTTCCGCCAGCTTGACGCCGATGACTCTCTCACCGAAACAGATGACGTTGCCGTTGTTGGACAGCGCAAGTCTTTCACCGGAAAAACTGTCGTGGCAGACGCCTGCACGGATACCCGGAAACTTGTTTGCGCACATGCAGACACCAAGTCCTGTACCGCAGATCAGTACGCCTCTTTTGGTATAGCCTGATTCGATGATCTTCTCGCAGACTCTTTCCGCGATGACAGGATAGTAGGTCGGATCGTCCTTGCTGTCGCAGCCGACATTCTCTACTTCATAGCCTCTGGCTTCCATAAAAGCCTTCAGATCATTCTTCAGATTCACTGCAGCGTTGTCGCATCCGATTACGATTTGTTTGTTCATTCTGTTTCTCCTTTTTACATCGGCATAAAACGTCCATGAATATTTGCCTGAACGATGCTTTCAAAATCTCTCTTGTCTTTTTCGGTCAGGATCGCTCTTTTCGGCAGGATGACCGCATCCGTTCTTCCCACACCGATGACATAAGTCGTCTTGGTTTCCTGTACACGGTAGACTTCTTCCCAAGGTGTCGTTGCGGCTTCGTTGGTAGCCAGGTTCGTAAAGGTAATGCCGTTATTGTCGACGGCGATCCTTCTCTTGATCCCCTTGCCCTTCCTGTAGACATCCTTGTACTTGTAGATGCTGATCTGAGCGGAAGCCCAGACACCGCCGATCGCCACCATGACCATCAGGCAGCAGGCATACATCGGCGAGGACAGGGAAATGACATGGAAGGCGTTCAGAATGAAGCCGGCTGTACCCAAAACCCAGACGATCGCCATCGCGATCCTTTTCCATTTCTGTGAACCAAAAGTGATACACATAACGGTATCACGATAATCATCTCTATCTATTTTAAAATCAAAAACCAATTTCTTATCGGCCATGATTTATTCTCCAAATCCGGATTCAATCAATGCAACGATATTGTTTAATGCTTCTTCTTCGTCTTCACCTTCCGTTGTAATGACGGCCTTTTCGCCTTTGCAAAGACCTAGCAGCAGAACAGAAATAATACTTTTGGCATCGCCCGGGTTGTCTTCTTCGCCGGCTCTGGCTACTTTAACGGAACACTTGTATTTGCCTGCTTCTTTGACGAAATCTGATGCAGGTCTGGCATGTAAGCCGTTCTTGTTAATAATCTCAACAGTTTTAGTCAACATAGTATAATACCTCTCTTTTTTAAAATACGCCCCATAGACGAATGGGTGGGTCATAGGGGCGTATTTTTTATAACATTAAGCTTTTTTTATTCAGCTTTGCCGGCAGGGTTTAAAGCCTGCTTCTCTAATGCAGCGTGGATCTTGTCCATGTTCTTCTTCAGAACGAAGTAGAGTACTGCGAAGACAGCGAGCTCGATAGCGATACCGACCCAACCGAATAATTCTGCCAGTTTGAACAGAACGAAGCCTACAGGCTGACCGATGATGATGTATGAAGTAACCATCATTCCGGCTGCAGATTCGCCACCGACTGACTTAACAACGGCGTCGAATGTAGGACCACATAATGTACATACATACAGGAATACGACACAAACTAATGCGCCACCGATAACGGATTTAACAACGTTACCGTTTGCCATAGCAACCATTGGCTGGATGCAGTAAGGAATAGCAACCAGGTCAACGACTGGTAAGCACTGGTTTCCTGGAAGAATGAATGACAGGAACAGAGCGATCGGCATGCAGAGCAGACCGGAGATCAGCGTAGCTGTTTCGCCGTAGCCTGTAGCGTCATTTACTGCCAGATACCATTCGCCGGAGAAGCCCTTGGTAGCCTGCTTAGAAGCCTGAGTCATAGCTGTGAATGCACCGGAGAAGATAGCGGAAATTCTTGGGAACACTGACATAACTGCTGAAGTTGCGATACCGCAAGTCAGGATTTCGCCCCAGGCAGCCAGTTCACCGATACGGGTGATGTTTCCAACGAAACCGATGATCAGACCAAGGATCAGACCTAAGGTCATTGGTTCACCGATGAAGCCGAGTTTCTTCTTGATGGCAACTGGGTCTGCTTCGATCTTGTATAAGCCTAACTTGTTGAGCAGCCAGTTGATTGGAATAGCAGCTACACAGATTGTTGCTGTATGTAATGAAGCGATAGAGCAGCCTGGATAGCCATAGTATGTTGACCATCTCTTAGCGATAACTTCTGTCAGTAACAGAGTGTAGATCTGCTGAACGATCATTGTTGCAACAGCAAGTGCCATGTTCTGGGTCAGAACGTAGATCATTGAACCCCAGCACATGTAGGAGTAGTTGTTCCACAGGTCACCAGCCTGGAAGACATTGGTGAAGTGCGTAAGGAACAGGATAACCTGAAGTGCGATACAGATGGCGATGAAGACCATGCCGGCCTGTGTAGAATACGCAACAACAGAAGTGTTTGGCCAACCTAAGTCGTAGACCGGAAGGTTGATACCGGATGCATTAATCATTCTGTCGATTACAGGGTTGATTACGTTGCCGTAAGAACCGATAACCAACGAGAAGCCTTCAAGACCTACACCTGCAGAAAGTGCTGATGTGAATGCCTTAGCTGGTTTAACTTTGAATGCCAGGTTGATCGCAAACATGATAACCGGTACAAAGACTGCAGCTGGGAATGTGTCAAAGAAAGCCTTTAATGCGTTAAAAAATCCTTGCATATTTTTTTCTCCCCTTTTTCTTAATTTTTATTTGCCCGGATAGATTCCAACATCACTGAGAACCTGTTTTACATTTTCATAGAATTCATCAGTACCCATTCCAGTAATCAATCCGATTGCAGGTATTGCAGGAACACCGTCCAACTGATCATGATCAATTGGGCTTGCGTAAGCTACGAAGTCGTGATGCTGTCTTGCCAGGAAGTTAGCCATCTCGGAAGGGTTGCATTCATTTACTTCTACGCCTTCATAACCTTCTTCTCTCAGCCAGTCGCCGATCGTCTCAGCCAGCATGGAAGAAGTAACGATACCAGAACCACAAACAGTTAAAAATCTAACACCCATATTAATATTCCTCCTTCATTATTATATGGTAGTGAACGCTTTGTTCACTTAATTAAAGACATCTTTGACTGCTTCATATACTTCATCGACAGTCTTGAGATCTTTAATTTTTGCCAGTCTTTCCGGATCCTGAATCAGCATCATAATCTTTCTCAACGTTCCGATCTGCTGCTTCGGGTCCGTTACCGCCAGCATGAAGATCACCTGAGGATGTAACGTAATCTCAGGGGAACCCATCTGCTGCCACTCTACAGGATGAGCCAGAATGGCAATGCCTACTGCCGGCTCATTTACATGTTCTGCAAACGTATGAGGCGTAGCGATATCAAAAGCCTTTGCCGGTAATGCCGTCGGATAGTTCGCTTCTCTGTCTACCAGAGCCTGCGGATAAGTCTCTTTGGCAACACCGACATTGACAAATTCCTGTCCCATCGTCATCAGAACTTCTTTGCAGTCTGCACAATCTAAACCAATTTTGATCAGTTCTTTTCTTAACATTTCGATCCTCCAAGCAGATATACACCGCTTATTTTAAAATATACTGAAATTCTCCTAAAACGAAGTCTGTTATCTGCACAAATTCATAACGGTTTTGCACAATCAGTAAACTGCAATGATCGAGAGTATGATGTCATAGATCTCGCTGCTGCTGTCGGCCTTTTCTATCAGCTGATTCAGCTCATCGCTTTTGAACAGAACGCTTAATCCGCTCAAAATAAAATGGTGGTCAAACCGGTTTATCGGCGTAATTACAAAAATCTTCGATATCTCGTGACCATCTACCATTATTTTATTTTTCAGTCTCGTGAAAGTCAATCCCAGACGATGCGCGTGTTCGATATTCGCATGACCCAGCAGATAGCCGTTCCGGTAGAGCATGTAGAAGCCGTATTTATCGATGTTCTCTTCAATATAGCTGCTGTAGTCTTCATCGATAAAGCCGTCTTTTACCAGCGGTTCACAGGCTTCTTTCAGCAGTTTCCGCCAGTCGGCATCCTTTTCGTTCTCCGTGATCCGGACATATTCCGGCTTGAAGATCTCCTTCAGAGAACCGCTGCTGTCTATCTCTTCCTTTGTACTGCTTTCGGCAGGACTTCTTTCCGTATTCTTTTCTGCCATGATCTCGTTGACGGCACCTACGATCATACTGCGGTCTTCTCCGGTAACAAAGGAGCTGATCTGATAGACTTTGGCCTTTTTCTTCTTCTCAAAACGGACTGTTGAAATGATCAGGTCGACATCGTAGTCGTTTTCCAGATACTCTTCCGCACTGACGCAGCCGATAACCTTGATCCTGGAGTCGATATCCTCGATCTCATTCTTCAGCAGGTAGGAAGTAGAAAGACCGATTGCACAAATGATCAGGGTCCGGATATACGGGATCTGCTTGCTCAGTTTGATCGCATAGCCGGCGTAGTACAGCGTCAGGAAGCCGATCTCGCTGTCGTTGATCGGCATGCCGAATTCCTGTTCCAGAACCTGTACGGTCTTCTTGACGATCATGAAGTAGTCGTCGTATTTGTTTCTGATCTCGGAAATCAGCGGGTTGTTGATACAGACGCCGTATTTATAACGTAAAAAGGCGGAATCGATGTGCTTTGCCAGGGATGTGACCAGGTCTTCGCTTTCGATCCTGATGGAGCTGTAAAGATAGAATACGTCGTTCATCTTACGGGCTAGCGTCGTGGCATAGTCCAGATCCACGAAAGGATGTTCTCGGGAGATCAGGGAACAGGACAGATAGGTAGAGATCCATCTCTTTTCGATATCCGGCAGATCCTTGAATTCCTTACAGACAAAGACATATTCTTCAGCCATCTGTTCCACCGGCAGAAGATCTGTCTCCTTTTCCTTGCCGATGCCCTTCTTGCTTTGCATGTATTTGGCGATTACCAGGGCGATCGCCAGCAGCGACATGTCGTAGTAGTTGTGGTTCTCTTTGGCGATCTTCTTGAGCTTGTTGTAGTATTTCCGGATCTGCAGCGTTTCATTGACAAATATGGAACTGAGCCACTCCTTTGAAGTGATGATCTCGTAGATGTTCGCAAAGAAATAGAAGAAAGCCTTGCGGATATTGTATTCGCCCCCTTCCAGACGGTAGCCTGTTTTGCTGTCGAATCCGATGCTGATATCAAAATGGGAGATGATGTTTCTGATCTGGTTGATATCGCTGATAACGGTAAAACGGCTGACCCGGAAGAGTTCTTCATAGGTCTTGATATTATACTTGCGGTCCGAAGCGTAAAGCGTCGCATAGATGACGGAACATCTTTCGATCTGGCTTAAGGAAAAGATCTCTTCGCTTGGAGCTTTTTTGTAGTAGTTTAAAAGCAGCTTTTTCTGCTGATGGTTGAGTCTGATCCCTTTTCCGTAAACGGTCGTGATCTCTTCGCCGTCCAGATAGCGCAATGTAGCGTTGATATCGGAAATGATGTAGTAGATGCTGCGTTTTGATGCATCCAGAAAATCGGCGATCTCTTCTACGCTGACATAGTCGTTGCTGTCGATCAGCAGTTTCACGGCGGCCAGAAAGCGGTCATTTGCACTCAGTTTCATTTTTCCCGGTGTTTTCCTTATTTATTATTCTATATGAATCGGACGTATTTTGCACAAATGGGACTTCTGTAAAGAAAAAAGACTGCCACATCGCTGTAACAGTCTTTCTGCGTAATTCCAGAATTAACGCTTCGAGTACTGAGGTCTCCTACGGGCACCTCTTAAGCCGTACTTCTTACGTTCCTTGACACGAGAATCACGAGTCAAGAAGCCTGCTTTCTTTAATACAGGTCTGAAGTCTTCGCCGACTTCCAGTAATGCACGGGCAATCGCATGACGCATCGCACCGGCCTGACCTGTCATACCGCCGCCGTAGACGTTGATATAGATGTCGTACTGACCTTCTGTACCGGTTTCTACCAGCGGAGATTTTACGACCATTCTAAGGATTTCCTGCGGGAGATATTCTTCGAGAGTCTTTTCACCGACGGTGATCTTTCCTGTACCAGGTGTCATATAGACACGCGCTACAGATGATTTACGTCTTCCTGTTCCAAGGTAACTGACATTTGTTTTCTTTTTAGGCATTGTGTTTCTCCTTATTTAAGCTCAATCGGTTTTTGAGCGGCATGAGGATGCTCAGCACCTTCATAGACATACAAGTGGGTTCTCATTCTGTCACCCAGTTTGTTGTGTGGAAGCATACCTTGGACTGCTTTTTCCACGAGTTCAACAGGATAGTCTCTCTTCATCTCGCCGATCGGTCTGGCTTTCAGACCTCCCGGATACATAGAATGATGGTAGTAGATCTTCTTGTTTTCCTGATCGCCTGTATAGACGACCTTTGCAGCATTCGTAATGATTACGTAATCGCCGCAGTCGACATTCGGTGTGAAAGTCGGTTTGTGCTTTCCTCTTAAGATAGCGGCACACTGTGTTGCCAGTCTACCTAAAGTCTTTCCGCTCGCATCGACTACATACCAGTCTTTTTTGACATCTGCTGGTTTCAGCATAGTTGTCTGACGCATATTTTTTCTCCTTTGTAGTTTCCGGGGCTACATTTTAAAAAAATAAGGCAATGATTATTATATGTTATTTTGCCTTATAATTCAATAATATTTTATAAATATATGAGACAGATCAGATCCTGCGGATTTCTACTGTTTTATTGGTATTCCGATCATAATCGGTAATGCCCTTGCCGGTGTTTGGATGGCTGTAGGAATAGACGCAGTCGACGGCGAAAAGAGTCAGCAAGATAAGACTGATCGGGATCAGGATCTGCTTCTTTATTCTCTTTAATCGGTTATCAAGCAAAGGCGCTCCGACGTAGACGATGGCCATGCCTCCCAGCATGAATACAAGCAGACCTTCCGCACAGATCCTGCCGTGGAGGTTGATGAAGTAGCCGGAATAATCCCACCAGTGTATACCCTTGGTCAGTTCCAGGAACCAGTGCGTAAAATACTCGACTGTACCGCACAGCAGCACCGTCAGAAGAGCATGTAGGAAAGGACGGTTGCGGAATCGGAACAGCAGCGTAAGGATCAGGACAGCACCGGATCCGTAGATCGGCAGCCACGGTCCCTGCAGGAATCCCCGGTTGACAAAGACTCCTTCTTCTACGATATGCAGCATCACTTCCCAGATCCAGCCGGTCATGCAGAATACGAAGAACATGATGAGGATCGACCACAGGGAATAGTGTCTCATGTAATGGAGATGTTTGAAACGCGGATCATGTGCGCTTTCCGGGATCGTATAGAGTCTGTCCGGATACTGTTTCAGATCCAGGATCTGACGGTATTCCCTGATCTTTTCTTCCTGTTCGATGGCGGTATTGTAAAGGTCTTCGTCTTTGTCGTATTTCCAGATGATGCCCAGCACATTCTCAAAGAAGCCTCTTAATCCGTCATGACGCAGGTCTCTGACATCGATCTCGTCGGTCATGATGTCGATTACGTCTTCATAGGCGGTTTCAACCGTCCTGTAGTCAGGCTTCTGTGAGAGATAGACATCGTTCATCAGATCGGCGTAGGATGCGCCGTTTTGTTTCGCAAGTTCTCTGAGATGGAAATAATACTGTACATAGACGGATTCACGATACGGGTTGGCATACAGGATATCGCTGATGCCTAACGTCAGATGGCCAAGGAGATACCAGAGAATAAACGAAAGATCCAGTCTGAATATTTCCCATTTGTGTCCGTACATCATGCGTACCGAAAGCATTCTTGCTTCAGAAGGCCTGATATCGGGATTTTCGGCCGTAATATACGGAACCATGAAAAAAGAATAATGAGCGATCGGCGCGCCGATGACGGTCAGGTCGCATAAGAACTGGATCAGACCGGTAGTCAGCAGCGTCAGACTTGCTTTCAGGGCTTTCTTGACTTTGAACAGGAAAAGGAATCTGGAAGTATCGACTTTATCATAAAGATAGGATTCCAGGAATATCCTGCGGAAGGCGATCCGGTAGGTGTAACGGATGAAGAAAGTGATGAATCCCAGTATCGTTGCGGTAAGAACGATGAACAGGTCGGTCGTCAGTTTCTCCGACTTGACCAAAGAAAGGATCGTCTGATAGATCAGAACAAAAAACTGTCCGCTGCTGAACAGATTGACCAGCTGAGAGAATACGCCTTTCTGACGTCCCAGTTCGATCTGTCCGATCATGGTGATCTCGCCTTCTTCATTCTTCGCGATCTGTTCGGCGATTTTGATGCCTTCCGCCAGCCTGCCGCCAAACAGTCTGGCAGCAACGTCTCCAACGCTAGGAAGACCGATCTGGTTCGTACCGCTCTCCGTTACTTCCTTGATCTTTTCCGTGTTCTTGATCGAAGAGGAAGACAGAGAAGAAGAATACGCAGCACCCAGAAGCGAAGCAAAAAGACATGCCGTAACCAGAAGCAGATAGTGTTTCTTTACTGACCGTTTTGCCTGTTTTTTCGCAGTTTTCCGGTTAAACATATACAACAATTATAAACCATCTGCATTTAAAAAATGAAGCTATGCTTCAC
>JAFZQL010000196.1 GCA_017620435.1 Erysipelotrichaceae bacterium | reverse complement strand
TCCACAAAGGAATCCATCTGCGCCTTTGTCAGGATGCTGTAGACCTTCTTTTGCATCTTTTGGGCGTTGCCGGAGAAGGAGACCGTTTCTGTATGCCGGGAACCGATCCGGCTGTTCCTGGACCGGAAGGCGCTCCGACTTTGGAAAACAGTACATGGAGACACGAAAAGATCGACGATATGAATGACGAGTATCTTCCTTCCGTAAAATTCGATTCCGCGGGAATGTTCGACTTCACCGAAAATGTGTATGCCGGATTCGGCCATTTCATCGGCTGGTACGAAAAGACGGACAAGGCCTATCTGTGCCACGTTGACGACGCGACAACGATGGAAGGTTTTGCCGGAGCAGGTACCAAACTGATTGAATTTGAAATCAAGGATGCCAATACGCTGATCCTGAAGACGGATCTGTGCATGTCCATGGCAGGAGAGTCGTTTGTCAGGATTTCCGAATAAACGGTTACGTTGCAAACAAATAATGAAGGGTCGTCCGGTAGACGACCCTTTGGTTTTTTATGGATTTATTTTCTTATACTGTTTTACGATTTATACGGTAATCCGTTTGTGTTATGATAAGAATGATGATCTGTAAGAACTGCGGAGGAGAATTCCCCGACACACAGGTAAAATGTCCTTACTGTGGCACCATGAACAAGAAAGGTGCCTACCGGGATTTCAGATTGAAAATTTCAGCTGTCATAGACAGGCTTTTGGGTATGAAAACGGAAGCCTATGAATCCGTATCCAGAATGATCCTGACATCGATCCTGAGATCCATCGTAATGATCGCGCTGTGCATCGCATTGGCGTTTGTTTGTGCGAGAATGACCAACGTCAACTACTACAATGACAGCCGCTATGACAAGGAACGTCTGGAAGACATCAATTGGGAGAACGAAAACATTCAGAAACTGAACGAAGCCTATGAGAATCATGATTTCGAGACGATCCGCAAACTCTATTATGAAAACAGTTCGATCGTATCCAACTGGGAGCACTATGCTTCTTTTGAACTGCTGTATCAGTACGATAAACTGATGAAAAAAGATGCATTGACTGATTACGATATGACCGATGTCATGTATTTCCTGTATTACCCTGAATATTTCATCTACAGATACGGGATGTCGGATTCGGAAAAAGAAGAGTACGAAGAGAATAGAAAGAATCTGATTGAAAAGGTGGAGAACGACGGCTATGCGGAAGAAAAACTGGCCGAAATCTATCAGAAATGCAGGGATTCTTACGGATATCTGTCCTATACGGATGTCCAGAAAGCGCTGGAAGAGGTGAAGAATGGTTAGCTGTAAAAACTGTGGCGCACCGCTGACGCTGGAAGATGCGGTCTGTCCGCACTGCGGAACGCCGAATCCGGAAGCCCAGGAACATCTCCGCAAGCTGGCGCAGCTGGACAAGGATTACAAAAAGACGAAGAAAGAAGTCTTCCAGGAAGTCGGAAAGACAAAGAAGGGCTACAAGCTGTTGGTTATACTGGTGATGCTGCTTCTGGCCAACATCGTTCTTTTCGTCCTGCACGGCGCTTCTTATGAGATTGCCGAAAGCCTCAATGCCCAGACGCTCGAACTGGATGAGATCAAGGCAAACATGAATGAATACCTTGACAACAGGGAATATACCAAATTCATGGTCTACTATGACCGTTACGAGACCAGATACAGAGATTTCGAGGAGTATTATCCAATCTATTATGCGATTTACGACTATGACCATGTCGTAGAGAGTTTCGGAGACTATCTCTATGAGAAAGACAGCTATACCGATCAGCTGGTAAGGACCTGCCAGTCTATTGCCGACTACGAGGACGATTATACCCATACCATGAAACGGGATCTGTCCGCCTTTACAAGGAAGCATCTTGAAGCGGTCAACGAAGAATTTGAACTTTATCTGAAGAGTTATCTGAAACTGAGCGAAGAAGATATCGCTGCAATCAAGGATCTAAGCAGTTCACAGGTGCTGATCCTGGTCAGCGGGAGGCTGAACGATGAAGAGTAGATGGACACCGGTCGCCAGATTCCTGATCCTGCTTTTCCTGCTTGTTCTCTTTGTAAATGCATTGAGCCTTTTCATCGAGATCAGAAGAGATATGAGCTATGCCAACAGAGCCTACGGACTTTCTGCTCTGGATGACTGTTTTAACGACGGAAGATACCAGGAACTCTACAAATACACGCTTAAAAACGGTTTTACGGACGAAGAAGTAGAAGTCGACGTTTCGGAATACGAGGCTTTCGGACGCTATTACAGCGCCTATGTCAAAGCCAGGATCTATGAGGACAACGACATCTATCTCAAACAGATGGAAAAGGAAAAGGCTTCTATCACCTGGAACAAGATCCTGAGCGTGATCGAAAGACTGGAACTGGAAATGAAAGAATAATAAAAGAGAGGCGATTGCCTCTCTTTTTTCTTTTTGGTTGTTTACAGGCTTTCAATAAATCTTCTTATCACATCGATGCCGGAAATCAGCGTTCCGATCGATGAGAACAGATTGGCAAATACAACGACCAGCAGGGTCCTTGTGACCCGGTTCTTCCAGAAGCCTTTAATATCGGCCGTATCCTGTGAAAGGTCTTCAAAGTCTTTTACCTTTGGCTTCCTGATACTGGCTTCTACGATACCCGCAAACCAGCCTGAGGCAAGCAGAGGATTCAACGATGTCAAGGGAGCCATAAGAAAGGCTGTCAGGATCGAAAGAGGATGACCTAAGGCACATATTACGCCTAAAGCTGATAAGCCGCCGTTCCAGAGGATCCACGATCTCAACTGCCGCAGACCGATGTCCCGGTTGATGATGATCGTATAGAGAATGATCCCTGCAATCAGTACAGGAATAGCGTATTTCAGGAAAGAGCCGAACCCTTTCTTCTTTTCCACGATATCCAGCCGGTCCGTATCAATATCGTTATACAGGTTTCTTTCTATGCCTCCGGCATGGGCAGCGCCGATAATGGCTACCGTTCTGTTGCCTGGAGCATTTCGGATCTTATCGCACAAATACTGATCCCGTTCATCTACCAGCACTCTTTTTACGGTAGGGAACTGCTGACCGATTTCCAGAAGCGCCGCTTCCAGGGCATCTGCTTCTTTCAGTCTTGCGATATCTTCTTCGGAAATGTCTTCATCCTCAAAAATGGCAGTAATGATACCGGAGATGACCTTGACTTTTTCCACTGCGGACAACTGATACCAGATCCTTGAGAAGGTGGTCTTGACCGGTCTGTCGGCCATGACCAGCGGAATGTTTCTTTCTTCAGCCTGCCTGATGCCTTCCATCATTTCAGCTCCGGAAGAAGAATCCATGGACTTGGCGATCCTTTTCTGGAAAGAAGAAAGAATGACGTTGACCAGCAGAAAACCGACCTGCTTCTCTTTAACAACCTTAACGATATCGCTGTTGCGCCAGTCGTCAGGATGCTTCAGTTTTTCATAGCGCTGGGAGTCCAGTTCGATACAGATGGAATCAGGCTGTACCGTTTCAATACACTCCTTGACATCTTCGACGGAATTTCTGGATACATGTGCGGTTTTAACCAGATAGATTTCTTTGTCTTTATAATCCAGTTTTACGACATTTTCATACATGACTCTATTATACCTCTAAGAATATGATTATAATTGGTATAATGAAAACATGGGACTGAATCAGAAACAGCAGGAAGAATTCAACCGTATTCTGAAAGAATATCTGGATCATCCGGATGTACGCAAGATGAAGGATTACTGTGCACATGGCAAAATCAGCGTGCTGGAACACAGTCTGAATGTTGCTGGTACGGCCTACCTGCTGGATCAGCGTTTTCATGTCGGCAGTAATAAAAAAGATCTCCTTGTGGGAGCTCTTCTGCATGATTTCTATCTCTATGACTGGCATGACGCCAGACTAAGTATAAACATCTTTCAGATGCACGGCTATACCCATCCCGGGAAAGCCTGCGAGAATGCGGTAAAGATCTTCGGGGTCAACGAGATCCAGCAGGAGGTGATCCGCTGCCACATGTGGCCTCTGACTTTGAGAAGTGTACCGAGACACAGGGAAGCAATCCTGGTCTGTATTGCGGACAAGATCTGCGCTTTAAAGGAGACAGTATTCAGATGGTAGACAGATATGTGATCTATTTTTCCATACTGAGCATCATAGGTTATGTCTATGAGTGTTTTGCGATGACTCTCTGGGAAGGAAAATGGGACAATAGAGGCTTCCTGTTCGGTCCGGCGATCCCGATCTACGGGGCAGGGGCGCTGTTTGGAACAATCCTGTTTACCTATTTCATAAGGGATTACACGCCGATGATGGTGTTCCTGATCGGCATGGCGGCATCTGCCGTCCTGGAGTATTCCGTTCACTATGCTCTGGAACAGATCTTCCACGCCTACTGGTGGGATTATTCCAAGGCTCCCTTCAACCTCAACGGCAGGATCTGTCTGCCCGCATCCATCGGCTTCGGTATTGCGGCCCTGATCATCGTTTACGTGATCAATCCTGCACTGCTGCCTGTTCTGGAAGGAATGAACGAGAATCTCTGCCAGATCCTCGCTATTGTTTTGACCTTCCTGTTTACCCTGGACTTTACGCTGACGGTATCGATCCTTTCCGGATTTATGAACCGGGTAGAAAGCATGGACAGTTTTATCAATGAACACATGGATTCTTTTATCGGCAATATTCTGAATGAAGAAAAGGGTCTGGATAAGAAGTTCTACGGTGCCGTAGACAAGATCGAAGATGTCAGAAAGAGACTGATCAGCGCCAGGATAGAGAAAGTCGTATCCTCGATGAACCATCTGTATAAAATAGCGATCTCCAGAGTCAAGAGATTTACCGGAAGGAATGCCGGAAGAATGAACGACATGCTGGGGACGATCAAGCGCCGTCTGAAAAAGGAAGAAGAAAATGAACGATAAGATCATCATCAGGGGAGCCAGAGTCAACAATCTGAAGAATATCGATCTGGATCTGCCAAGAAACAAAATGATCGTCATGACGGGTCTTTCCGGTTCGGGAAAGACTTCTTTGGCGTTCGATACGATCTATGCGGAAGGGCAAAGAAGATACGTGGAATCTCTGTCTTCCTATGCCAGACAGTTTCTGGGAGGCGTGGACAAGCCGGATGTCGATGTGATCGAAGGTCTTTCACCGGCGATTGCGATCGATCAGAAAACCACTTCCAACAATCCGCGTTCAACAGTCGCGACGATTACGGAAATCTACGACTATCTGAGACTTCTTTACGCACGCTGCGGCATCGCCTACTGTCCGAATCATGATATGCCGATCGAAGCCATGACAGTCAGCGGCATGGTCAGAACGATCATGGCTTATCCGGATAATGAAAGGATGGAGATCCTGGCGAATGTTACCGACAACAAGAAGGGCACATTCAAAGATCTGTTCGATAAACTGAAGAAAGACGGCTATGTCCGTCTGTATGTAGATAATGAACTGTACGATATCGATGCCGTTCCGGAACTGGATAAGAACAGACGGCACAGTATTGATGTGGTCATCGATAGGATCGTCAAGAGGGAAGGCATCGAGACGAGACTGAACGATTCTCTGGAGACGGCATTAAGACTGACGGATGGAACCTGCGTGGTGAAACACGGAGAAAAACGGGATCTGTTCTCGGCCCATCAGGCCTGTCCGATCTGCGGGTTTACCGTTCCGACGCTGGAGCCTAGACTGTTCTCCTTTAACAGCCCTCTGGGAGCCTGCGAGGAGTGTAAAGGTCTTGGCGTAACGATGTCCGTAGACCTGGATTATCTGATGCCGGACAGGAGCAGATCGATTGCGGAAGGAGGCATCCGCTACTACAAGAACATCTACGGAACAAACAATCTGGAATGGCAGAACTTTGCGCAGCTGCTGAAGCACTACAACATTTCGGAAATAAAACCGCTGAACCAGATGTCCAAAAAAGAAATGGATATCATCCTTTACGGTTCCGATGAAGAGATCCGCTATTCCGTTACTTCTACCGGAGGAACGACCTACAATAAAGTAGCCTATATCGAAGGTGTAAAAACCCTGATTGAAAGAAGATTCGAAGAAACACAGTCCAGATTCGGAAAAGAGTACTACGGTTCTTTCATGACCGAATCGGAATGCCAGAGATGTCACGGAGCGAGGCTGAATGAAAAGGTGCTTGCCGTCAAGGTCGGCGGCAAAAACATTTACGAGATGACCTGTATGTCGATTACGAAAGCCTATGATTTCCTGAAGGATCTGAAACTGGATCCGATGCGCGCGGAAATCGCCAGAACTCTTTTGAATGAACTGAATGCCAGACTGCGTTTTCTGAAAGACGTAGGTCTGGATTATCTGACATTGAACAGGAATGCCGGAACGCTTTCCGGCGGTGAAGCCCAGCGTATCCGTCTGGCGACTCAGATCGGTTCTGCACTGACGGGTGTGCTTTATGTACTGGATGAACCGTCCATCGGTCTGCATCAGAAGGACAACGCAAAACTGATCGATACGCTGAAGAAGATGCGTGATCTGGACAATACGGTGATCATTGTGGAACACGATGCGGAGACGATGATGTCTTCGGATTACATCGTCGATATCGGACCGGGTGCAGGCAAGGAAGGCGGAGAAGTCGTTTTCTGCGGTACGCCGGAAGAGATCCTGAAGGATGAGAACTCCATTACCGGACAGTATCTTTCTTTCAGAAAACAGATTCCGATCCCGGAAAAGAGAAGAAAAGGAAACGGTAAGAGTGTCAGACTTATCGGAGCGCAAGAAAACAACCTGAAAAACATCGATGTTTCTTTCCCGCTTGGAAAGTTCATCTGCGTGACCGGCGTTTCCGGTTCGGGAAAATCTTCTCTCGTTATTGAAACACTGACCAAGGCGATCATGAAATCGCTTGACAGAGTACGGATCAGACCGGGCAAGGTAGACAAGGTGGAAGGTCTGAAGAATGTCGACAAGATCGTTTACATCACGCAGGATCCGATCGGCCGTACGCCTCGAAGCAATCCTGCGACCTACACAGGAGTATTTGACGATATCAGAGATCTTTACGCCATGACTCCTGATTCGATGGAGAGAGGCTATACGAAATCAAGGTATTCCTTTAATGTCAGCGGAGGCAGATGCGAAGCCTGTCAGGGTGACGGTGTAAAGAGAATATCGATGCTGTTTATTCCGGATGTCTATGTGGAATGTGAGGAATGCCACGGAAAGCGCTACAATGCCGAGACGCTGGAAGTACGTTACAGAGGCAAGAACATCTACGACGTCCTGAAGATGTCGGTCAAGGAAGCACTGGAATTCTTTAAGAATCACAAGAAGATCAAAGACAAGCTGCAGGTACTCTACGATGTCGGTCTGGGTTATATCGAACTGGGACAGTCGGCTACGACCCTGTCCGGAGGCGAAGCACAGAGAGTCAAGCTGGCATCGGAACTGCAGAAGAAGCCTACCGGGAAGACGGTATTCGTACTGGATGAACCGACGACCGGTCTGCATATGGATGATGTACTGAAACTGATACGCATCATCGACCGTATCGTAGATAACGGAGATACGGTGATCGTCATTGAACACAATCTTGATGTGATCAAGTGTGCCGATCATATTATCGATCTGGGACCGGATGGCGGCGACAGAGGAGGAGAAGTGATCGCTACCGGCACACCGGAAGAAGTGGCAAAAAACGAAAGATCCTATACAGGTCAATATCTAAGGAAAGTGATAGGTGAAAGACATGGCAAATGAGGAACTGAATAAGAAAGTTTATGTAAGACAGATCAAGGAAGAATTCGATCTGAAACAGCTGGCAGGAAGCGACGAGTCGCTGAACCGCTGGGCGATCGCACCGGATGTCAACAGACCGGGTCTGGAACTGTCGGGCTACCTGGAATCCAATGATCTTAAGAGAGTCGTCATTCTTGGTACAAAAGAATATGAATACATGTGCAAGCTGGACTACGATACGCAAAGACAGCGTTTTGAGATCATTACCGACTCCTTCACGCCGTGTATCATTCTATCGGAAGGTTTCTATCCGATGGATTCCCTGATCGATCTGGCGATACAGAAAGACTTCCCGGTGCTGCACTATGACGGGAAGACCTATCAGCTCATCGTCGATCTGGTAACCTTCCTTTCTGAAAAACTGGCTCCTACCGACAACATGTACGGTGTCATGATGAATATCTACGGAAAAGGAATCATGATTACCGGTAAATCCGGTATAGGTAAATCTGAACTTGCGCTGGACTTGATCAACAGAGGACACATGCTGGTGGCAGACGACCGGATCGATGTGACCAGGATCCATACCAGAATACTCTGCCAGGCTCCGAAACTTCTCAAGAGAATGCTGGAGATCAGAGGTATCGGGATCGTCGATGTTACCAGGATGTTCGGAGCGAACGCCTTTCTGAACCGATGCAATCTGGACTTTGTCATCCGTCTGGAAAAATACGATGAATTCGTAGATATCGACCGTCTCAATCCAATGACCAGGACCATCGATGTTCTGGGTCTGGAACTGCCGATGCTGGTGATACCGATCACCGAAGGCAAGTCTATGTCTGTCATCATCGAAGCCGCAGTCTCCAACTATCTGCTGCAGAAAATGGGTTTTGATTCCAACGAATCCTTTAAACAGCTCTACCGCGAAGAGATAGAAAGGAACGGTACAGAGAGATGATACAGTTCTTTCCGAACGGCCAGACTTTTGTATTGTTTAAGATCGGCCCATTAACCTTTGATATCCGCTGGTATGCCGTACTGATCATGACCGGTGCGCTCCTGGCTTATCTTTTATCCAAAAAAGAGATGAAAGAATGTCGCAATGTTTCCATGGACTTCTATGATTCTCTGTTTGTCTATACCTTGTGGGTCGGTGTACTGGGAGCGAGACTCTGGTACTGCATCTTCTACAATTTCTCCTACTATTTTTCCAATCCGCTTGAGATCATCCGGATCTGGGACGGAGGTCTGGCTATCCAGGGCGGCGTTGTTGCCGGGATCCTGTTTGCCTACTGGTACATCAGACGCAGCCATTATCCGTTCATGAAGTTTCTGGACATGCTTTTGCCTAACGTCATGCTGGCGCAGGCTATCGGACGCTGGGGGAATTTCGTGAATCAGGAATGTCACGGAGGAGAAGTTGCGGAATCCTACTTTGACGGTATTCTTTCTTTCCTGAAAGAAGGAATGCTGATCAACGGACACTATTATGAACCGCTGTTCTTCTATGAATCGATGCTTTGCCTTCTGGGCTGGTGTCTGATCCATTTTGTACTGAAGAAGCACCAGAACAAGAGGGGAGATCTTGCCTATGCCTATCTGATGTGGTACGGCGTGATCCGTTTCTTTATCGAAGGCAAAAGGACGGACTCTCTGTATCTGGGCAACCTGAAGATGGCTCAGGTGACTTCTGTCATATTCCTGGCTATCGGCGTTTTGGGTTATCTTGGCTTCTTCGACCGGTATCTAAAAAGAGAGAAACCGACACTGATGTTCGATTTTGACGGGACGCTGGTAGATACTTCTCTGGCGATACAGGAAGGCTACAAGGCGCTGTTTGAGAAATATTCCGATGTTTCTCTGTTTACCGATGAAGTGAAGCAGCAGGTCCTTGGACCGGCACTGAAGGACATCTTCCCGATCTATTTCCCTGGGCTTGACTACGATACGCTGTACGAAGACTATCACAAGAGACAGTTCGAAGTGGCTCCGACCGCTAACCGTCTGATTGAAAACAGTCTGGAAGTACTAAAACAGCTTCACGAGGAAGGCTATCACATCGGCGTGATTTCGACCAGAACCAGTGACGGGATCATGGATGTATCCAAGCCTTTCGGACTTGATCTGTATTTTGATGACATCTGCGGACTGACGGATGTGAAGAACGTCAAGCCGGATCCGGAAGGGATCATCAGTATGATCGAGAAGAATGGCTGGAACAGGGAATGCGTCATGATCGGCGATTCTTTGATGGATATCGACTGCGGCAAGAACTACGGCGCTTTTACGGTGGCCTACACAGATAACCCCAACAGGGAAGAAGAGCTGAAAGCCGCAGCCAACCGTTCGATCAAGAATCTGAAAGATCTGCTTCCGATCCTGGAAGAGAAAACAAACTTTACCTGGAATGAAAAATAAAAAAGCGGAATGATCCGCTTTTTGTTTTAGACAGCAGGGGAGATTACTGACTGCTGATTTCTTCCCGCACTTCCTTGAAACATCTGACGATGAAATCGATGTCTTCCTTTTTGTGTGCGGCCGAGAGCTGTGTCCTGATCCTGGCTTTTCCTTTCGGAACGACCGGATAGGAGAAAGCTACGACATAGACGCCTTTTTCCATCATCCTGCGGGCATATTCTCCAGCCAGATTTTCGTCGTACAGCATGACCGGAACGATAGGATGGGTGCTTTCGATGATGTCGAAGCCGTTTTCTTTCAGCAGGCTGCGGTAGTATGTTGTCATCTCTTCAAGATGTTTCTTCTGCTCGCTGCTGTTTTCCAGCAGGTCGAAAAGCCGGATACTGGCACCAACAATGGCCGGAGCCAAAGTATTGGAGAAGAGGTAAGGCCTGCTTCTTTGCCTTAAAAGATCGACGATCTCCTGTCTGCCTGAAGTATAACCGCCGCTTGCTCCGCCAAGAGCCTTACCCAGGGTTCCGGTAATCACATCGACTCTACCTTCCACACCGTTGTATTCGACGCTGCCTCTGCCGTGTTCTCCGATAAACCCTACCGCATGGGAATCGTCGACCATCACCAGAGCCTCGTATCTGTCCGCCAGATCGCAGATCCCTTTCAGGTTGGCAATAATACCGTCCATCGAGAATACGCCGTCCGTAGCGATCATCTTGATCCTGGCACCGTCTTTGTCCGCCTGTTTCAGCTGATTTTCCAGATCTTCCATGTCGTTGTTTTTGTAGCGGTATCTTTTGGCCTTGCACAGTCTCACGCCGTCGATGATGGACGCGTGGTTGAGCTCATCGGAAATGATCGCGTCTTCCGGCCCCAGCAGAGCCTCAAAAAGGCCTCCGTTGGCATCGAAACAGGAAGAATACAGGATCGTATCGTCGGTCTTCAAAAAGGCCGAGATCTTCTTTTCCAGATGTTTGTGAATATCCTGTGTGCCGCAGATGAAACGTACGGAAGCCAGTCCGTAGCCTTTCTCGTCATAGGTCTTCTTGGCTGCCTCGATCAGTTCCGGTGAATCGGCCAGACCCAGATAGTTGTTGGCACACATGTTGAGGAGTTTCCTGCCGTCCTCCATAGTGACATAGGCGCCCTGTGCCGAAACGAAAGGGGCTTCGCCCTTGAACAGGCCGGCACTCTTTATTTCTTCAACGGTATCGTGATATTGTTTTAACGCTTCTGTTTTTTTCATGATCTACTCCATTTCATCGATATGGCTCCAGTCAAGGATGACTTTGCCCGATCTGCCCGAAAGCATGGCATCGAAGCCTTTCTGGAAGTCTTTAATGTCGTAACGGTGGGTAATGATGCCGGAAATATCCAGTCCCGCCTGCAGCATGACCGACATCTTGTACCAGGTATCCCAGACCTTGCGTCCGTAGATGCCTTTCAGATTCAGCCCCTTGAAGATGACACTTTCCAGATCCGCTTCGGTATTGTCCGGAAGCAATCCAAGCAGGGCGATGTTTCCGCCGTTTTTCATGTTGCGGATCATCTGATTCAGCGCCTTAGGCGATCCGGACATTTCCAGACCGACATCGAAGCCTTCCGTCATGCCCAGTTCATGGATCACGTCTTCCAGCTTCTCTTCGTTGAGATTGACCGGTCTTGTTGCGCCCATTTTCCTGGCCAGATCCAACCGGTATTCATTGAAATCGGTAACGACTACATGTCTGGCGCCTCTGAATTTTACGATGGCTGCGGCCATACATCCGATCGGACCGGCTCCGGCGATCAGGACATCTTCACCCAGTACATCATAAGTCAAAGCGGTATGCGTCGCGTTGCCGAAAGGATCGAAGATGGCATACATTTCTTCTGGGATGTTTGGATTGGTCGGCCAGACGTTGGAAGACGGAATGACCAGGTATTGTGCAAAGGCGCCGTTGCGGTTGACGCCGACGCCCTTGGCGTCCTTGCAGTTCTCCTTGTGACCTTCCAGACAGTTTCTGCACTTGCCACAGGTGATATGGCCTTCACCGGAAACGATATCGCCCGGTTTGAAGCCTTCCACGCCCTTGCCGACTTCAACGATCTCCCCGACATATTCGTGTCCGATCGTCAGTCCCAGAGGAATCGTTTTCT
>JAFZQL010000195.1 GCA_017620435.1 Erysipelotrichaceae bacterium | reverse complement strand
CTGAATTACGGAACGAATCCTTCCGGAAGTCCTACGTTCTACTACATCAGTTCCGAAACATTCGATCTGCCGATTCCGACCAGAAAAGGATATACCTTTGACGGCTGGTATCTTTCCTACAACACTAAAACAAAGGTTTATTCCGATAAGATCGAAACGGTCGTTTCCGGTTCTACCGGCAATCTTGAGATCTACGCCAAGTGGATCAAGGATTAATCCGATATGAATAAAGAAAAAACACTGATCCTGATCGAAGAAGATCCGACATCGCTGCTTTCTGATGAATACAGACAGAAAGCCTATCATTATGCATTGTTTTTTAGGCCTGTAAACAGGCCTTTACGGGCATTACGTCGGATCTGGGTCAGGTATCGTCTGCCGATGCTGCGGATATGGTTCAACGACTGGTACGATCATCTGGATGCGTATGATACCCTCATCGTAAACATGAATTATCTGACCAGGAACGTTCTGGATATCGTCTCTATCAGGAATCCGAAACTAAGGATCATCGGCTGGTACTGGAATACCGTCGATGAAAAAAATGCTCCTGTCGAATATTCCGGCGGTAGGATCGAATACTGGTCGTTTGATGAGAACGACTGCAGAAAGTACGGGTTTAAAAGGAATAT
This sequence comes from Erysipelotrichaceae bacterium, assembly GCA_017620435.1. Classification (GTDB taxonomy): domain Bacteria; phylum Bacillota_I; class Bacilli_A; order Erysipelotrichales; family Erysipelotrichaceae; genus Colivicinus. Next base: position 14,877 of record JAFZQL010000195.1, on the reverse strand, counting down.
CCAGTATTATTCCTGTCCGGAAGATCAGACAGAGCTGGAAAAAGACATCGACGTTTATTTCATCGGAAGAGAGAAAGATAGAAAAGCGGAGATCGCTTCTTTCGCTCAGATATGTGATCGCTGCGGGCTTAAGAGCGAGTTCCATGTGATATCCGAAGGCGACAGGCTTCTGCCGTACCGGGAAGTCAGGAATGCGCTAGGAAGAAGCAGAGCAGTCCTGGAGATCAATAAAGGCGATCAGGTGGGGTTTACCCTTAGAGTACTGGAAAGTCTGTTCTACGGGATCAAGCTGATTACCAGCAACAGGCTGATCAAGGATACGGAAGTCTATAATAGAAACAACGTGTTCATCATCGGAGAAGACGATGAAAAGCGCCTGGCTGAATTCGTCCGCTCTCCATACGATCACGCTTCGGATCATCTGATGGATGACTTCTCGCTGGATAAATGGTTTAATAATTTTGATGAAAAACGGGGATCTGAAAATGAATGATAAGAGAAAATACTTCTTTGTCGGAGCACGTTTTTTCTGTGCCGAAAAGATGCTGGAAATGGGACTGGACATCGTCCGCTTTGCGGCGGTAAAGGATTCGTTTCTGGCGAAAGAACTGGAAAAAAGAAACATCCCGTACGTTTCTATCGAAAACAAGAAACAGCTGCTGGATCTGATCGAAGAAACGGATTTCGATATCCTGGTTTCAAACGGATGTCCGTATATCCTCCCTGTTTCAAAGATAAAGAAAGAAAAACAGCTCTTCATTAATCTGCATCCTTCTCTTCTGCCGGATCTGAAAGGAATGAGTCCCGTCAACGGTTCTATTCTTTTTAACAGGGCACAGGGCGCGACCTGTCACGTGATGGATGACGGCATCGATACCGGGAAGATCATTGCCCGGACCCTGGTAACGGATAAACCGGATCTGCCTGCGGATCTGCTGTATCAGCTGACTTTTATGGCTGAAGCCGATGCTTTCGTTAAAGCCTATCAGAGGGATTTCATACCTGCCGAAGAGCTTAATGATGGAGCAGGAGAGTATATCTACTATTCGCGGAAAGAAGCGGACACGCTGATCCGTAAAGAAGATGATATCGATACGATATTCAGAAAAGTAAGAGCGTTTCAGGTCGACGGACAGTATGCCAGGATCATCTGTCATGAAAGAGAATACGAAGTCAGGGATCTGATCCGTTTCGATTCCCGATATCCGGATAGAGAAGGAAAACAGGACTATGAGATCCTTTTTACCTATAAAAACAATGTCGTAACCGTTTATGGAGAAGGCTTCCTGCTGTGGCGTCTGGACAGCTCCGAAGCTCTTCAGACAGGCGATTTTCTGCTTTAGAAATCGATGAGACATTTATAAGGATTAATGCTAAAATAAAGCTATGAGTTCATCTCATAGCTTAAATATTCAACACTGGAAAATCGTAGCTGTACTGATGATGTTTTATGATGCCGTCACAACAGCTGTTTCGTATTTTCTGGCTCTTTTCATCCGTTTCGATTTTCATTTCAATGAAATCAAACCGAGCTATATCAGCATCTATTACGAAACCATCCTTCTGTATGTACTGTTCTGCCTGTGCGTATACTGGCTGCTGAAACTGTACCGAAGCATCTGGCGTTTTGCCAGCTATACCGAACTGATCCGCGTCCTGACTGCGGTCACCTTCTGCGCCGCATTCCATTTCGTCTATCTGCGTCTGTTTATCTTCAGGATGCCTAATTCCTATATCGTCATCGGCTATCTGCTGCAGATGATCTTTGCGATCGCGATCAGGTTTTCTTATCGGTTTATTCTTCTGATCAAGAACCGTAAGCCGGATAATTCCAAACGGGTCATGCTGATAGGGGCGGGAGATGCCGGTCTGCAGCTGTTAAGAGAAATCAACAAGAGCGATAAGACCAGTTCTAAGGTGGTCTGCATCATCGACGACAACACCAACAAACATGGAAGATATATCGAAGGAATCCCTGTCGTAGGAGGCAGAGACGATATTCTGGCAAATGTCAGCAAGTACGCTGTCGATCAGATCTACTATGCGATCCCGTCTTCTTCCAACAGCCAGAAAAGAGATATTCTGAATATCTGCAGAGAAACGGATTGTGAGATTAAGGTCCTTCCGGGTCTGTATCAGATCGCCAACGGCGATGTTTCCGTCAATCTGATGAAGAAGGTAGCTATAGAGGACCTGCTGGGAAGAGATACGATCAAAGTCAACAACAACGAGATCTTTAAACATCTGAACGATAAAACAGTACTGGTTACGGGAGGCGGAGGTTCGATCGGTTCGGAACTGTGCCGTCAGATCGCTTCGCACAGGCCAAGACAGCTGATCATTTTTGATATTTACGAGAACAATGCCTACGATATTCAGCAGGAACTGAAAAGAAGCCGTCCGGAACTGGATCTGGTAGTACTGATCGGTTCGGTCAGAGATTCCAAACGTATCGATCAGGTATTCAGAAAATACCGTCCGGATATCGTCTATCACGCGGCCGCTCATAAGCATGTTCCATTGATGGAAGATTCTCCATGCGAAGCGATCAAAAACAATACGATCGGAACTTTTAAGACGGCATATGCGGCAGTAAAATACGGAACAAAGCGCTTTGTTCTGATCAGTACGGACAAGGCGGTCAATCCTACGAATATCATGGGTGCCAGTAAGCGGATGTGCGAGATGGTGATACAGATGTTCGATAAGCTTTCCAGAAATCATTCTACGGCCAAGCTTGCGGTCGTAGAGGACTGTTTCTCTGAAGTCAGCGCAAAGGATTTGAAGAATGAAACGGAATTCGTAGCGGTCCGTTTCGGCAATGTGCTGGGTTCCAACGGATCGGTTATTCCTCTGTTCAAGAAACAGATCGAAGCCGGAGGACCGGTTACCGTTACCCATCCGGACATTATCCGGTATTTCATGACGATTCCGGAAGCAGTATCGCTGGTGCTGCAGGCCGGCGTGTATGCCAAAGGCGGAGAGATTTTCGTACTGGATATGGGTGAACCGGTGAAGATCGATACGCTGGCCAGAAATCTGATCAAGCTTTCCGGATTCAAGCCTGACGAAGACATAAAGATCGAATATACCGGATTAAGACCGGGAGAGAAGCTTTATGAAGAGAAACTGATGGATGCGGAAGGAAACAGAAAGACGGAAAATGATCTGATCTATGTGGGAGCCCCTCTGGATATCGATGAAGACAGGTTCCTGGAACAGCTGAAGCAGCTGTATATCAGATCTATGGATAATGATGAGAATATCGGCGAAATGGTAGAACAGATCGTTGAAACATACAAAAGAAACGAGGTATGACCATGAAGATCAAAGCGTTTGATAAAAAGATATATCTTTCCTCTCCGACGATGCACGGCGATGAGGCAAAGTATATGATGGAAGCCTACGAAACCAACTGGATGTCTACCGTCGGCAAGAATATCGATGAGATAGAAAGACAGTTCGCAGAACTGATCGGCGTGAAATATGCAGTGGCTTTAGGCTGCGGTACGGCCGCTCTGCATCTGGCTACCAAACTTGCAGGAGAAAAACTGTACGGAAGACCTGAACCGGGCAAAGGTACGCTGTTTGGCCATAAGGTATTTGCGACAGACATGACTTTTGATGCTTCCGTCAATCCGGTCGCCTATGAGGATGGCGAAGCGATTTTTATCGATACAGAGTATGATACCTGGAATCTGGATCCTGAAGCTTTACAGAAAGCGGTAGAAATGTATCCGGATGTCCATCTGCTGGTAATGGTCCATCTTTACGGGACGCCGGGCAAGGTCGCCCAGATCAGAAAGATCTGCGATGAACATCAGATCCTGATCATCGAAGATGCGGCTGAAAGCCTTGGCGCAAGATATAAACTGGACGGAGAATGGAGAGAAACAGGTTCTCTGGGTGACTATAACTGTATTTCTTTCAACGGAAACAAGATCATTACCGGTTCTACCGGAGGAATGTTTTTAAGTAATTCCAAGGAAGATGCAGATAAGGTACGTAAATGGAGCACGCAGTCCAGAGAAAACGCGCCTTGGTATCAGCATGTAGAATTGGGCTACAACTACCGCATGTCCAATGTCATTGCCGGTGTTGTCCGCGGACAGATCCCTTATCTGAATGAACATCTCTCCCAGAAGAAGGCGATCTATGAAAGATATTGTGACGGATTCAAGGATCTTCCTGTGCATATGAATCCTTTTGATCCTGTGAACTCCGAACCGAATTTCTGGCTAAGCTGTCTGATCATCAACGAAGAAGCCATGTGCAGACAGATCAGAGACGACTATAAGGCGATCTACGATCCGGAACCGGGAAAATCCTGTCCGACGCAGATCCTGGAAACGCTGGCGGAATACAACGCCGAAGGAAGACCGATCTGGAAGCCGATGCATGCCCAGCCGATCTACAGAAAAAACAGATTCATCACCGTCAATGGAGATGGACGTAATCAGGACGGTATCCTGGATGTCGGAATGGATATCTTCCACAGAGGTCTCTGCCTTCCTTCCGACAATAAGATGACTCCTGATCAGCAGGATCAGATCATCGAAATCGTTAAGAGCTGTTTTATTTAGTATGTACAAAAACTGTTTCAAGAGAGTGTTTGATTTTATTCTTTCCCTGACGGCCCTGGTTTTTCTGTCGCCTGTTTTTCTTATCCTGATTATTGCAGGAGCGATAGAAATGAGAGGAAATCCTTTCTTTACCCAGGAAAGACCGGGAAAAGACGAAAAGATTTTCCGGCTGATCAAATTCCGTTCCATGTCCAACCGCAAAAACAAAGACGGAAATCTGCTTCCTGATGAAGAAAGGATCACCGACTATGGAGAATTCATCCGCAAGACATCTCTGGATGAACTGCCTGAACTGCTGAACATACTGAAAGGGGACATGGCAATCGTCGGTCCAAGACCTCTGCTGATCAAGTATCTGCCGTATTATACCGAAGAAGAAAGATTAAGACACAGTGTCAGACCCGGACTGACCGGTCTGGCTCAAATCAACGGCAGGAACAATCTGGACTGGGATCCGCGGCTGGCTTTGGATGTCGAGTATGTCAGGACTCTTTCCTTCCGAAACGACCTGCGCATTCTGATTGCCACGGTGTTTAAGGTGTTTAAACGGGAAGATGTCGCGACGATCGGCAGTTTTACGGTATGTGATCTGGATGAAGCAAGAAGGAATAAAAATGGGTGATTTAAAAGTATATACGTTAAAAGACGATCAATGGGATACGATCGTCAGATCTTTCAAGGATCATGATGTTTACTATCTTAGTGCTTATTTACGGAGCCTGGAAATCAACGGGGATGGAGAAGCTCTTCTTTTTTATTACGAAGGGAAAGACTGTAGAGGGATCAATGTCGTTTTAAAAAGAGATATCGCATCCTGTGAACACTTTAAAGGCATCCTGGAAGAAGGCAGGTATTATGATTTTACGACGCCGTACGGTTATGGCGGATGGATCATCGAAGGGGAAAAGAAAGAAGAACTGTTTGCCGAGTACGAAGACTGGTGCAAGGAAAACGGCATTGTTTCCGAATTTGTCCGTTTCCATCCTCTGATCGAAAACCATTTTTCGGCACACGACAGCTATGAAGTCATTCCCTTGGGTCAGGTCATTGCGATGGATCTGACAGATGAAGATACGATGATGATGAATATGTCATCCAGAAACAGAAACAAGGTAAGAAAAGCGGCCAAGACCGGTGTAACGGTAGACTGCTGCCACAGAGAAAAACTGGATGAGTTTATAATGATCTATGAAGAGACAATGCGCAGAGACAATGCGGAAGCGTATTATTTCTTTAACAGAGACTATTATGACTGTCTGTTTGACGGCCTGCAGGATCATATCCGGATCTTTTTTGCGCAGCTTGACGGAAAGATCCTTTCTTCCTGTATCGTATTTCTGGAGAATGAACGGATGAGTTACCATCTGGCAGGATCGACAAAAACCTCGGGCAACATCTATGAAACGAATCTGCTGATCTATAAAACGGCTGAATGGGGATGCCGCAACGGATACAGATCCTTCCTTTTGGGAGGAGGCGTCGGTTCTCACGAAGACTATCTTTATCAGTTTAAGAGAGGCTTCGATGACAAGCATTCCTATCAGTTCTATATCGGCAAGAAGATCTATCTGAAAGAAGTCTACGACCGTCTTGTTTCTGAGAGAAAACAGATCGGCAATCCGGGATTCTTCCCTGTATACAGAGGATAGACATGAGAGTTCTTATTCTGACAAACAGCGATGTAGGTCTATACAAGTTCCGGAAGGAACTGCTGGAAACGTTGTTGGAAAGCAACGAAGTCTTTATTGCGCTTCCGGAAGGATCTTATGTCAGAAACATGCAGGAAATGGGATGTGTTTTTATTCAGACCGATTTCAATCGTAAAGGAACGAACCCGATCAAGGACCTGAAACTGCTGATGGAATACAGAAACATCCTAAGAAGAGTCTCTCCGGATATCGTATTTACCTACACGATCAAACCGAACGTCTACGGCGGCATGGCCTGTCAGCTGGAGAAAGTTACGTATGTAGCCAATGTTACGGGACTTGGATCCGCTCTGGAAAAGGGAGGCATCCTGCAGCTTATCACGAAGACGCTCTATAAAACAGGATTAAGAGAAGCCCAGAACGTCTTTTTTCAGAACGAAACCAATATGCGTTTTATGCAGGAAAGAAGGATTGTCGGCGATCATGTCAAGCTTATACCCGGTTCCGGTGTAAATCTGGAAATGTACAAGTATCTTGACTTTCCTGCCGACAGACCGATCGGTTTTGTGTTTGTCGGAAGACTGATGAAAGAGAAGGGTTTTTCTCTGTATCTTTCCGCTGCCGAAGAGATCGCCGGAGATTTTCCCGATACCGTTTTCCATGTCTGCGGTCCTGATGAGGACGGCTATCTGGACCGGGTGAAAGAGATGGAAAAAAAGGGAATTATTGTCTATCATGGAATGGTTGACGATATGACACAGATCTATCAGCAGGTCCAGTGTATCGTGCATCCCAGCTATTACGCGGAAGGCATGTCGAATGTGCTGCTGGAAGCCGCATCCTGCGGCAGGGCCATTATTACGACAGACAGACCGGGATGCAGAGAGACGCTTGACGATAAGGAAAGCGGATTTCTGGTGAAACAGAATGATCCGGAAGACCTTACGGATAAGATCAGGCAGTTTATTTCACTGGATTATGAACAGCGAAAAGAAATGGGCAGAAAAGGAAGAGAGAAAGTCGAAAAAGAATTCGACAGGAATATTGTCATAGAGCAGTATCTGAAGGAACTGGAAAAATGTCAGAACCGGTAAAAGTATTACAGATGATCGCCAGTCTGTATAACGGCGGATCTCAAGCCATGATCATGAATCTGTATCAGCACATCGACAGAAGCAGGATACAGTTCGATTTTGTCGTGGATCATCCGGAATACGATGCCTATCTTCCTCTGGTTGAGGAACTTGGCGGAAAGGTTTATACAGTACCGGTATTTAACGGAAGAAACTATGCGGAAGTAAGAGCGGCCTGGGACTATCTGTTTCAGACGCATCCGGAATACTCCATCCTGCATTCTCATGCCAGGAGTTACGCATCGATCTATCTGCCTGTTGCCCGCAGACACGGCTTAAAGACCATCATTCATTCCCATAACACCTCGAATGGAAAAGGCCTGTCTTCGTTTGTCAAAAGCATCCTGCAGTATCCGCTTAGATACCAGTCCGATTATTATTTCGGCTGTTCCAGGGATGCCGGCAGATGGCTCTTCGGCGACAGGATCGTCGCTTCCGACCGGTTTTTTGTTCTGAACAACGCAATCGATGCCGGAAAATTCCGCTATGATCCTTCAGCCAGAAAAGAATACAGGAAACAGTTCGGGATCAAAGATGAAAAAGTGTATCTTCAGGTAGGAAGTCTCAGCGATCAGAAAAACCATCTGTTTTCTCTGGAAGTCTTCAGAAAACTGTGTCAAAACTCTCCTGACAGCCGTCTGTATATCGCCGGAGTAGGAGAGAAGGAACAGATCATCCGGGACAGGATCGATGCCTATCATCTGAATGATCATGTTTTTCTTCTGGGAAGAAGAAACGACGTGGATAAACTGCTGCAGATGGCGGACTGTTATATCATGCCTTCTGTTTATGAAGGCCTGTCAGTGGCTGCTGTTGAAGCGCAGGCTTCCGGAATCACCTGCATCTTAAGCGATGTCGTTTCCCAAGAAGTTAAGATTACGGATGTATGCGAGTTTCTGCCGCTGGATGCCGACCTGTGGGCAAAAAGACTGGACAGCCAGTTCGAAAGAAAAGATACGTTTGATCAGATCAAGAAAGCGGGTTATGATATTTCGGATACCTGCAGATGGCTGACGGAATTCTATGAAAGGATCAGTAAAGATGTGGTCAGATAAGAAATATGTCAATTTCATGATCAATATCCTGCTGTTTGCGACAGCGGTCAATCTGTTTCACTACGGCCAGTTTTTTCTGCCGGTGATCTGTCTGATCCTGTTTGTCGATCATCATTTCCGGATCCGGGTAAAGAACGTGAAAGTATTCGTGGTCCTCTGCCTGTTTGCCTTGTCGTTTTTCCTGTTTTCCTATAAGCTGGGCCTTTACAGCGTCATGGGATTCAGCGTTCCGATGGCCTACTACATCGGCGGCAATCTGAAGGAAGACAGCGAAGAAAATGTCAGAAAGCTGATCTATCTGCTCGCATTCGGCATGGCTGCGCTCCTTGTTCTGGACTGCTGCTATGAACTCAGCTACTGGTATAACGACCTGTCCTACATGTTCAACAAGCCGTCCCATTATGATTTCTGGCTGAGGGTAAGAGTCAGAACGACTATCATCGCGGCCAATTACTATCTGATTTCATCCTGCATCTACTATCTCGCCAGATTTGAGGAGAACCGGAAAAAGAAATGGCTGGGCATCGCCCTGTTCCTGTTTTCCACGTTCTACTGCGTTGCCCTGGGAAGAAGATCGAGTTTCCTGATCCTGTTTATTTCGCTGCTGTTTTCTTTCACGTATGATCTGCTTTTTATCAGAAAGAAGATCGATGCGAAATATCTGATTTACGGCTGTATTGCGATCGCGGCAGTCGTTCTTGTGCTTGCCCTTGATCTTTTCGGCATCGGTGAAAAGATCAGTCAGATCGGCCTGATCCAGAGGTTTATGAAAAAGGGACTGTTTACCGAGCGTTTTGAAATCCTGAAGAAATCCCTCCCGTTGTTTGGAAAATACTTATGGGGAGGCCAGCAGATCTCCACCCGGACGGGAGCTCTCATCCACGATCTGTGGGGAGACATCTACGACTATTCCGGCATCATTCCTGCCGTCTGTATGCTTGTGTATTCTTTCCACGTCCTGAAAACGATGTATGGATATACAGGAAGAAAAAGGACCAGAACGCCGTTTAGCATGCTGGTCCTGAGCTGGTTCATCACCTGCAGCATCATCTTCTTTCTGGAACCGATCATGAGCGGATCCTCCATCTATCTGATCGTCTATGTCATGATAGCGGCGAGCCTGGATCCCCGGCAGAATCAGTAAAGATTGCTTAAGCCGAAGATCTTGTGATAGATCGTCGCCAGCAGGGTAAGCAGACGGTAGTGCCTGCGTGTCAGAACGGCATACAGGAAGGAAGATACTGGAGATACCCCGGCTTTTATTCCCGAAAGGATCTTAACGATTTCCAGTTCATTCAGCTGATCCAGCAGATCAGCTTTTTCTTTGCCAGAAAGAGAGACCTTACAGATCTTAAAGGCATTGTATACGACCGAATTCATGACCGCCTGCTTGAATACCGGCAGGAATCCGTCATATTCATGGTGCTGCTCAAACAGCATCCTGTAGGCAGGCACAGGAAAGTTGATGTCATTCAGATCGGAGACCTCATAGTATTCTCTTTTCTGAAGATTGTAGCGGTAATACTGGATAGGATATTCGGAATAGTAGAAGGAATCCGCTTTCAGGATGATATATGTCGACTGTTGCAGATCTTCTCCGTTAATGAAAGAAGTGTCGATATGCTTCTGCATGTCCTGATAGAGTTCTCTTCTTACATATTTGTCGCCGATGCCGTTGATATGCAGTCTGCATAATTCTTCAATGACTCTTTCTTTTGATACGACGCCCTCCTCCATGAACCTGTTCCGGGCTTCGATCTTCCGGTAATCTTCCAGATAACGCGGCGGTTCGGATATGATGACATCCGGATCGTGTTCCCGGATGATGCCGTTGAGCACCTTTAAGGCGTCTCTGTCGATGTGGTCATCGCTGTCTAGAAAGACGACATAGTCTCCTTTTGCGACAGACAGGGCTTTCAGCCTGCTGGCGGAAATGCCGCTGTTTTCCTGATGAATGATCGTGCATCTGCCTTCATATTCTTTTAACACATCGAGCGTTTCCGTCCTGTTTGTTCCGTCGTCGACGATGATGAATTCATATCTGTCGTAATCGAGGTCAAAAACAGAATCGACGGCTTCCCTAAGATAAGGAGGGTACGTGTTATAAACAGGCATAATAATCGAAAAAAAAGATTCGCTCATAGACATATTATATCATTCAAATCAGTGCATCAGTCAGGGGAATGCGTCAAGAATTGCCTGAATTGTATGGCTGTTGTAAAATGAAAAAGAAAAAACGGATGGAGGATAAGATGAAAATTCTTGTTGTAGGTGCACATCTTGACGATATCGAACTGGCTGCCGGCGGAACGCTTGCGAAGGCGATCCGGAACGGCCATTCCGTAAAGGTTCTTATCATGTCGAAATCGGGCTATACGAATAAAGACGGAAAAATTCAAAGATCCGATGAAACGGCCGTAAAAGAAGGAATAGAAGCGTTGAATACTCTGGGGATCAGCGATATTACGATCCTGGATTTCGAAACGAAAGACATACCGTTCCGAAGCGATGTCGTAAATGCGATCGACCTGGTCATTTCCGATTATCATCCGGACATCATTTTTACGCATCATCCTTTCGACACGCATCAGGCGCACGAGGGTGTATCAAAAGCGACGATCGCAGCCGCGAGAAGGATGAACACCCTGTATTTCTTTGAACCGATCGCGCCATCGGGAAGGTCATATGTTGCGTTTAAGCCGCAGATGTATGTCGACATCGAAGAGACCGTTGATCTTAAGATAGAGTCTTTAAAATGTCACAGAAGCGAATACAACAAATTCGGCGGTGAAAACTGGGTAGAAGGCGTAAAATGCAGATGCGGTTTCAGGGGTTATGAAATCGGCAAGAAATACGCGGAAGCGTTTGAAGTGTTAAGAGAAGAATTAAGCTTTTCGGAAAACAGTAAACTATGATAAAAGACAGGCAGAGGATCGACAGCTTACTGGCGACATACGGAAACCCTTTATATGTCTTCAGGGAAAACGATTTTATAGAGAACTATACTGCTTTTGACCGTGTGATGAAAGCGGGATACGACAAGTATCAGCTTTCGTATTCCTACAAGACGAATTACGCTCCTTATATCGCAAAACTTGTCAAGAAACTGGGCGGATATGCCGAAGTCGTATCGGACATGGAATACTATGTTGCGAAAAAGGCGGGTTACGAAGATAGACAGATCATATACAACGGACCGATCAAAGGGGAAGCGGCTTACCGGATGATGCTCAACGGAGGCATCCTGAATGCGGATAATCTGGAAGAACTGAAACATATCTGTACCGTTGCCGAAAACAACGCAGATCGGGATATCTATATCGGTCTGAGACTGAATATTGATATCGGTCAGAGTTTTATCTCCCGCTTCGGTATCGATACGGACAGCGACGACCTTCTCCATGCGATCCGCATGGTCGAGGATCAGAAAAATCTGCACATTCAGGGTCTTCACTGTCATATCGGTCAGTCAAGATCGACAGGATCCTGGCGCAACCGCGCACAGAGGATGCTGGATATCGTGGAACGGTATTTCAAGGATGCCGGGCTGAAGTACATCGATCTGGGAAGCGGCATGTTTGCCAGAATGGAAAAGTCTTTTGCAGATCAGTTTGGAAGCGATATTCCGGACTATGAGGAATATGCCGAGGCGATCGGATCTGTATTCTCTGCCTATTATAAAGATTATTCCTATGATGACAGACCGATCCTGTTTACCGAACCGGGGACTACTCTGATCAACAGCTATATCGATTTCGTTGCGACTGTCAGCAGCATAAAGCACATCAAAGGAAAAACGTTTGTGGTTTTAAACTGCAGCAAGCATAATCTGGGCGAGGTCTGCACCTTAAAAAAACTGCCGCTCGAGATCATCAGAAACAGCGGTGATAGCGAAGAACTGAACAATGCCGACCTTGTCGGCTATACCTGTCTGGAACACGACGTCATGTACAGCGGCTTTAGCGGCGATCTTGGCGTCGGAGACTATCTTGTTTTCGGCAATACGGGAGGATACTCCAATGTATCGAAACCGCCTTTCATTTCGCCGAACTGCGCAATGGTATCCGAGAACGGAGCGCTGATAAAAAAAGCGGAAGACTTCGAAGACGTACTGGGGACATATCAATGGGAAAAGGATTAAGAGATATTACGGTTCTGGTCAGCGCCTGTGCATATCAGTTTATGCCCGGACTGGCAGACTGTCTGAAAAACAACGGTGAAAGAAACGTCAGGATCGTCGGGACGGACATGAACTACGACGAGACGGTACTGCAGATGGTAGATGTTTTTTATCAGGTTCCCAGAGCCAAGGATCCGGACTACTGCGATATCGTTCTGGATATCTGTAAAAAGGAAAAAGTCGATATCGTTCTTCCTACAATGTCAGCCGAACTGATACCGCTGCTGGACAGCAGGAAGAAGTTTGAAAAAGAAGGAATCTGTCTTTCGATATCCAACCGGGAATCGATTGAAATCAGCAACAACAAGCTGAATTTTTACCGCTTCATGAAGGACAACGGTCTGCCGATGGTGGATTTTTATCGTGTACGGAACGTCGATGAAATGAAGGAAGCTTTCAGGAAACTGGGATTTCCGGGGAAAGCCATCTGTGTCAAGGCACTGGAATCCAGCGGTTCCAGAGGGATCAGGATCGTAGATCCGGAAAAATCCAGGTTTGATATCCTGTTTAACGAGAAACCGAATTCCTTCTATATCTCTTATGATGAACTGATCGAAATACTGAGTGAAAAAGATGAGATGCCGGAAATGGTCGCAATGGAAGCGTTGCCCGGAGAGGAATTCTCCGTCGACCTGCTTGCCGATAACGGCAGAGTCCTGTATATGTGTGCAAGGCAGTCGAATACCATCGTCGCCAGCATACCGCAGGTTGCCACTCTTTTCGAAGAGAAGAAAGCCTACGAGATCTGCAGTGAAGTGGTCAGGCTGCTGCATCTGGACGGTAATGCCGATTTTGACTTCAGATATGACAGAAACGGAGATCCTGTCCTGATGGAGGTCAACCCGAGGATCGCTGCTACCATGGCGATCTTCAAGGCCGGAGGAATGAACCTGCCTTACTTGAGAGTCAAGCAGCTGCTTCACGAGGAACTGCCTGAATGTCAGCCGAAATACGGCGTCAGAATGGTTCGAAGATACATTGACATGTTTACGGAAAACAGCTGATCGTTTTTCTTTTTGTGCTATGAAACTGCTGAAACACTTTTTTAATGTCGGACTGGGAACACTGATCAACATCCTGTTGAGCTTTTTCACAACGCCGATCCTTACAAGGATCATTGATCCGGCCAGTTCCGGAAAGCTGACGATCTTCAATACGCGCGTCGGTATTCTGACATCGCTGTTCTACTTCGGATTGAATGAAGCTCTGCTGCGTTTTTTCTTCAGCTATGAAAAGGAAGAAGACAAGAGAGGACTGCTGAAACTGTGTTTTCTTTTTCCGGTTTTTGTCCTGCTTGCCGTATTTTCCGTTTCCCTGTTTCTTTTCCTCAACGGATGGATCCGGATCGACTATTCTCTGGTCTTTTTCGTTCTGATGTTTCTCTGCATCTTCTTTACCGTATGGGAGAGAATGTCCAATGAAATGCTTCAGAACGTACTGGACAGCAGTACATACTCCCTGGCTTCGATCATCAAAAAGGCGGTATACTGCATCGGCACGATCGTTCTGATCTCCGGATTTAAGGAGAATCAGTTTTTCCTTCTTGCGCTGCTGACGACCGTTTCGGTAATGATCTCTGCGCTCATCGGAACGGCAGCTACAAGAAAATACTGGAAGTTCAGCGATATCGGATATCCCGAAAACAAAATGGAGATCTTCCGTTATTCCTTGCCGATGTACATCTATTTTGCCATCTACTCGCTTTTCGATTCTGCCGACAAGCTGTTTATCGAACAGTACTGTACGGATTACGAGATAGGCATCTACGGAACGGCGTTTTCCCTGGTAGGGGTATATTCCGTTTTCCAGATGGCTTTTAAGGCGATCTGGAGGCCGATACAGACCAGACACTACACGGAAAATCCGGATGATATGACTTTTATACAGAAAGGAAACAGATACATTACGATCCTGATGTTTTTCGTAGGTATCAACACGATCATGTTCAAAGACGTGATCTGTCTCATCCTGGGTCCTTCCTACCGTTCAGGAGCACAGCTGATCCCGTTTCTGGTATTCAACCCGATCCTGAACACGATGATCTGGACGGTGACCAGCGGGATAGAGATTTCCCGGAAAAGCTATCTGAACGTGATCATCATTGTTGCTTCACTGGCTGTTCTTTCGGCAGGAAGTCTGCTTCTGATCCCGCTGATGGGAATCAAAGGATCCGGAATCGCCGTAGCGGCTGCGATGATCGTACAGTATTATCTGACCCTGTATTTCTCCAATAGGAACAGATATGTCGATTAAAGCACATTTAAAATTACGGTCATT
>JAFZQL010000194.1 GCA_017620435.1 Erysipelotrichaceae bacterium | reverse complement strand
GTCCGCTCTGTTGTATACAAACGGAGAAGCATATCTTTCCAGGAAGTATCAGATCCAGATCGTGAATAGGGTTGGCGGAGGAGATTCCTTCTCGGCAGGACTGATCTACGCGCTGCAGAAAGGAATGGAAGCGCAGGAAGCGGTGGAATTCGCGGCAGCCGCAAGCTGTCTGAAACATACGATCGAATATGACTACAACATGGTCACAGTTAAAGAAGTAGAAGCACTCGCAAATGGAAATGGAAATGGGAGGGTTCAAAGATAAATGGATAAGGAATGTATCATCAAGAAAATCTATGATAGCGGTGTACTGCCGGTTATCGCTCTGAATGAAGCGGATCAGGCTCTGCCTCTGGCGAAGGCTTGCGTGGAATCCGGACTGAATGCCCTGGAGATCACTTTCAGGACGGAATGCGCTGCAGAAGCATTGAAACTGATTAAGGAGAACTATCCGGAAATCCTGCTGGGTGCCGGAACGGTGCTGACAAAAGAACAGGCCGATCAGGCAATCGCGATCGGTGTAGACTTCCTGGTAACACCGGGCTTCAACATGGAAGTCGTCAAGCATGTAGTAGATAAAGGTTTCCCGATCGTGCCTGGTATTTCTACCGCATCCGAAATCGAACAGGCTATGATGCTGGGACTGGATACGGTCAAGTTCTTCCCTGCGGAACAGTCCGGAGGAACGGCTGCCCTGAAAGCATTTGCCGGACCTTACAAGAAACTGAGATTCGTTCCGACCGGCGGCATGACGTTCGACAACTTTACGGATTATACCGGTCTGAACAATGTAGTAGCCATCGGCGGAAGCTTCATGATCACCAAGAAACACATTGCCGACAAGGATGTGGAAGCAATGAAACAGGATATCAGAACGGTTGTCGATAAGATGCTGGGACTGAAGCTGGTACATGTGGGCATCAATTGCAAGGATGAGCAGGAAGCCATGGATATTGCAGTGCTGCTGGAACAGCTCCTGCATATGCCGTATAAAGAGGGAAACTCTTCGATCTTCAGTGGTGTCAAGGAATTTGAACTGATGAAGAAACCGGGCAGAGGTGAAAAGGGTCACATCGCCATCGGTGTCAGCGACATCGACAGGGGTATGAATTATCTGAAGAAGCGCGGTGTAGAATTTGAGGAAGACTCTCTGGTGATAAAAGAAAACAGGAAGACAGCGATCTACTTCGCGAAAGAGATTGCCGGTTTTGCCTTCCATCTGATGAAAGTATAGGAATAGGAATATGACAAATGTAGATGTTAAGAATCTGAAGATTACGGATATCCGTTTTGTGGATATCGACGGTGCACCGAAAAGATGTACATTGATCAAGATCATGACCAATCAGGGTATTGAAGGCTATGGCGAAGTCAGGGATGCTTCCAGCAAGACTTATGCCGCCATGCTGAAATCCAGGATTATCGGTCTTAATCCATGCAACGTGGATTACATTTTCCACAAGATCAAACAGTTCGGTTTTCATTCTCGTCAGGGAGGCGGTGTTTCCGGTATAGAGATCGCTTTGCTGGACCTGGCAGGAAAGGCCTGGGGCGTGCCGGTATGGCAGCTTCTGGGCGGCAAGTTCCGCGATAAGGTCAGAGTGTACTGCGATACGGATGTGGATGGAAAACACAGCGGACGCGACATGGGACTGGCTTTGAAGAAACGTATGGAACAGGGCTTTACGATGCTGAAGATGGATCTGGGCATCGGACTGCTGATGGATGAACCGGGAACCATCTGCGCCCCACTGGGTTTTATCGACGACATGAAGAAATATGCGCCGCATATCCTGAATGTACAGGGAGGTTCCGTTACTTCAGACATGGTCAGCCACAAGAACAGCTACGATATCGTCAATACAGCACATCCGTTTACGGGAATCCATATTACGGAAAAAGGGCTGGATTATCTGGAAGACTATGTCAGACAGGTCAGAGAAGTGATCGGTTATGAAGTGCCTCTGGCGATCGACCATTTCGGTCATGTCTGCGTCGAGGATTCCATTCTCTTTGCCAGAAGAATGGAGAAGTACCGTCTTGCCTGGATCGAAGACATGGTTCCTTGGCAGATGCGCGATCAGCTTCACAGACTGAAACACTCTACTGCCGTTCCGGTATGTACGGGGGAAGACATCTATCTGAAAGAAGAATTCAAGAAACTCTTTGCAGATGACTGTGTATCGATCATTCATCCGGATATCTTGACCTGCGGCGGAGCAATGGAACTGAAGAAGATCGCCGACCTGGCGGACGAAAACGGTGTAGCCGTAGCGGTACACATGGCAGAGAGCCCGATCGCCTGTCTTGCGGCAGCTCATACCGCGGCAGCCATGCACAATGTACTGGCTCTGGAATTTCATTCCGTAGACTGCCCATGGTGGAAGGATATGGTTAATCTCTATGACGGCGGAAAGATCATCGAGAACGGTTTTATTACTGTACCGGATACCCCGGGTCTTGGCATCGAATCACTCAACGATGAGGTCCTGATAGCCCATATCAACAAGGATATTCCAGGTTATTTTGAACCGACCGATGAATGGAATGTCGAGTTTTCCAATGACAGACTATGGAGTTAAAGTCAGATTTTTCTGACTTTTTCTGACAGGAGAAAGACTATGAAAGAATTGCAGTTTCCATATGGAAAGAAACATCTGAAAATCGATGTTGATGAGAAATATTTGAAAGGAGTACTCTGTTCCCATCTGAATGAGTATGTTCCTGAAAAAGGAGAGACTGAACTTGTAAAGGAAGCTCTGGAGCATCCGATCGGTTCAAAGAAACTAAGTGAACTGGCTATTGGTAAGAAGAAAGTCGTAATCATCGCTTCGGATCATACCAGACCTGTTCCCAGCAAGATCATCATGCCGCTGATGCTGGAAGAAATCAGAAAAGGCAATCCGGATGCGGATATTACCATCCTGATCGCGACCGGGTTCCACCGTCTAACTGGCAGAGAAGAACTCATCAATAAGTTCGGTGAAGAGATCGTTGAGAAGGAAAAGATCCTGGTACATGACAGTACCAGAGATGAAGACATGGTCTATCTGGGCAAGCTTCCTTCGGGAGGGGATCTGCTGATCAACAGACTGGCTTACGAGGCGGATCTGCTGTGCAGCGAGGGATTCATCGAACCGCATTTCTTTGCCGGATATTCCGGAGGAAGGAAATCCGTTCTGCCGGGCGTAGCCAGCAGGAAGACGGTCCTGGCGAATCACTGTTCCCGTTTCATCGATTCGAAATATGCCCGTACAGGCATCATTGAACACAATCCGATTCACGAAGACATGCTGTGGGCGGCAAGGACAGCCGGTCTGGCCTTCATCTGCAACGTTGTGATCAACGCTGAGAAGAAGGTCGTCTATGCAGTGAGCGGCGATGTAGATGAAGCCCATAAGGCAGGCATTGCTTTCTTGAGCAGCTACTGTATGGTAGAAGGCGTGAATGCCGATATCGCCATTACGACCAACGGAGGATATCCGCTGGATCAGAACATCTATCAGTCGGTAAAAGGACTGACGGCTGCGGAAGCTACGGTTAGAAAAGACGGCGTCATCATCATGCTGGCATCCTGTTCGGACGGACACGGAGGGCAGTCTTTCTATGATACGTTCCATCGGGGACTGCCGTTAGATGAGATGTATGCGGAATTCATGTCCAGAGATGCGGAACATACGATAGCCGACCAGTGGGAATCGCAGATCCTGACCAGGATCCTGATGCACGCAAAAGTCGTCTTTGTATCCGACCAGGACGATGATATGATCAGGAATTTCCGGATGATACCTGCCCACAGTCTGGAAGAAGCGCTTCAAATTGCCAGAGAAATCGTCGGATCCGACGCCAGCATTGCTGCAATACCGGACGGCGTTTCGGTTATGGTTGTGAATCAATAAAGGAGAATACAATGAATATAATTGTCTGTATCAAGCAGGTGCCCGGTACGACCAACGTCAACATCGATCCTGTAACAGGAACGCTGATCAGAGACGGGGTAGCCGCTAAAATGAATCCTTACGATCTGGAGGCTCTGGAACTGGGTCTGCAGCTGATCGAGAAAAACGGAGGAAGACTGACCGTCGTCTCCATGGGACCGAATTCAGCTCTTGAAGTGCTGCGTGAAGCCATCTACATGGGAGCGGATGCGGGAGTGCTCATCTCCGACAGGAAGTTCGGTGGAGCGGATGTTCTGGCTACCTCCTATACCCTTTGCAGCGGAATCAAGGCAGTCAAAGACTACGACCTGATCATTACCGGTAAACAGACGACAGACGGCGATACCGCACAGGTCGGAAGCGAACTGGCGGAACATCTGCAGATCCCGCATATCGCCAATGTCAGACAGGCCGAAGTGAAAGGCGATGTCCTGGAATGCGTCTATCAGCTTGACAGCAAGATCTATACGGCAGATATCACCATGCCGTGTCTGATCTGTGCCGACGGAGGTATCAATACGCCGAGACTTCCTTCTTTCAAAAGAAAGGTGGAGTATGGCAAAGCCGAGGACAGGATCAGGATCATTACCTTTGCGGATGTTGAGGATCAGGACGAGAACCACTACGGACTGAAAGGCTCCCCGACAAAAGTTGAAAGGATCTTTGAACCGGACAAAGACGTGGAGAGAAAGATGATATCCGGGACGGATCTGGCATCCAAGACCTACGAGGTCCTGAAGGCTCATAAGTTTGTGTAGGAGGAAGTGCATATGGGATTAATCGTTAATCAGAACCTGATCAATGACGAAACAGGGAAAGCGCTGGAAGAACTGTGTCCGTTCGGTGCGATCTCCTATGTGAATGGAAAGCTGGATATCAGCAGTGCGTGCAGGCTCTGCAGGATGTGCGTCAACAAGGGTCCTGCGGGCTGTGTAAGCTATGAAGAAGAAAAGATCGAACAGATCGATAAATCGCAATACAGAGGCGTCTGCGTCTATGCGGACAGCGATCACGGGAAGATCCACAAGGTCAGTTTTGAACTGATCGGAAAAGCCATTGAACTGGCCAAGGTGATCAGCCATCCGGTATATGCCCTGCTGATCGGATACCAGACCAAAGAGAACGTCGAAGAACTTCTGACGTACGGCGTAGACAAGGTCTTTGTCTATGATCACGAGGGATTGAAAGACTTCGATATCGAAAAGTATGCCAACTGTTTTGCGGATTTCATCGAAAACGAGAAACCTTCCTCGATTCTGGTCGGTGCAACCAATGTAGGGCGCTGTCTGGCTCCAAGAGTCGCCGCAAGGTTCCATACCGGGCTGACGGCCGACTGCACCAGACTGGAGATGAAAGAGAATACCGATCTGGTACAGATCAGACCGGCCTTCGGCGGCAATATCGTGGCTCAGATCATCACGCCGAATTCCCGTCCGCAGTTCTGTACTGTCAGATACAAGATCTTTAACGCTCCGAAAAAGGTCGCTGACCCGAAGGGACGCGTCGTCATGAAACCGGTAAAGGAAGAATGGCTGAATTCTCATCTGAAGATCAAGCAGATCATCGAGAAACCGGAAGAGACGGATATCTCGGAAGCGGATGTGATCATCGCGGTAGGAAGAGGTCTGAAATCGAAGAACGACATGTCGATGGTGAAGGAACTGGCATCTCTGCTGAAGGCCAATATCGCATGTTCCAGACCGATGGTAGAAAACGGAATGTTCGATGCCAGACATCAGATCGGATTGAGCGGAAAGACCGTAAAACCGAAACTGATCATTACCTTGGGAATATCCGGTGCGATTCAGTTTACTTCCGGCATGAAGTCATCCGACTGTATCGTTGCGATCAACTCCGATCCGGATGCGCAGATCTTCAATGTCGCGCACTACGGGATCATCGGGGATATGTATGAGATCATCCCTGAATTAATTGAAAGGATCAAGGTGGACCGTTATGTATAAGAAAATAGACAGCGAAGATATCCTTTATCTGAAATCGCTGATTCCTTCCGGAAGGATATTCGTCGGAGAGGAGATCTCCCACGACTATGCCCACGATGAGCTGGGAGGAATCGAGAAGCTTCCGGACGTGCTGATCAATGCGGTATCGGAAGAAGAAATATCCAGGGTCATGGCCTATGCCTATGAGAAGGAAATACCGGTAGTCGCCAGAGGTTCGGGTACGGACCTGGTTGGAGCTGCGGTAGCTCTGGAAGGGGGCATCATGATCTGCACCAAGCTGATGAACCACATCAAGGAACTGGATGAAGCGAACCTGACGGTTACGGTAGAACCGGGCGTGCTGCTGATGGAGCTGCAGGCTTACGTGGAAGAAAGAGATTTCTTCTATCCGCCTGATCCGGGAGAGAAATCCGCGACCATAGGCGGAAACATTTCCACCAATGCGGGCGGCATGAGAGCGGTCAAGTACGGCGTGACCAGGGACTATGTCAGAGGACTACGAGTCGTGCTGCCAGATGGAAGCGTTGAGCAGATCGGCGGAAAGGTCGTGAAGAATTCCTCGGGTTATGACCTGAAGGATCTGATCATCGGATCGGAAGGTACGCTGTGCATCATTACTGAAGCCACACTGAAGATCATTCCGAAGCCTGCCTATTCCGTATCGATGCTGCTGCCGTTTCTGACGATCGAAAAAGCCATCGAAGCCGTTCCGGAGATCATAAAATCCAAGGCTTCCCTGACGGCGATCGAATACATGTCTCTGGATACCATCATGTCTGCGGAAGACTTCCTGGGAAAGAAGTTCCCGGATACCAACTATGAAGCCTATATCCTGCTGACCTTTGACGGAAACAGTATGGAAGAGATTGAAAAGGAGTATACGAAGGTCGCTCAGCTGTGTATCGACATGGGTGCGATCGACGGATATTTCGTCGATACCGATGAAAGAAAGAAATCTGTCTGGAATGCCAGAGGAGCCTTCCTGGAAGCGATCAAGGCCTCGACGGATCTGATGGATGAATGCGATATTGTCGTGCCGAAGAACAGGGTCGCCGATTTCATCAAGTATTCCCATGAAGTAGCCAAGCAGATCGGTCTGCGTATTCCTTCCTTCGGTCATGCGGGAGATGGAAACCTGCACGTCTATCTGTGCAAGGACGGGATGGAGGAAAAGGTCTGGGAAGAGAAGACCGAAAAGGCTTTTGATCTGCTTTATGCCAAGGCCAGAGAATACGGCGGCATGGTTTCGGGAGAACACGGAATCGGCTACGCGAAGAAACATTACCTGAACAGACAGGTCGGTGAAAAACATATCGCCGTCATGCGGGGAATAAAGAGTGTATTCGATCCGAAGAACATTCTGAACCCGGGCAAAGTAATATAAATCGACATTAGAATCTGTAAAGCATACACAATATCAGGAATAGTTCAAAGGAAAGGGTCATCGTAGGATGACCCTTTCGTATGTCAGTGATCAGATTTCATATAATGATTCAATATCGCGAGGAAAGCCTTCTCCTGTTGTATAATTGAAGTAATCGGAAGCAAGCGAGGTAACACAATGAAACAGTACTTGGATCTATGCCGTTATGTTCTGGAAAACGGTGAAAAAAGACAAGACAGAACAGGAACCGGAACGATTTCCCGTTTCGGATATCAGATGAGAGTCAATTTGGAAGAGGGCTTCCCTCTTTTAACGACGAAAAAGGTCTTCTACAGAGGCATCTTTGAAGAACTTTTCTGGTTCCTGAAAGGGGAAACAAACATCCGTCCTCTGGCTTTAAAGAACGTCAAGATCTGGAACGACTGGCCTTATGCCAAGTACAAGGATTCTGCCGAATACAAGGGCGAAACGATGGAGGAATTCATCGCCAAAATCTGCGAAGATGAAGCCTTTGCAGATAAATGGGGCGACCTGGGTCCGGTCTACGGCAGACAGTGGCGCAACTTTGACGGAAGGGGCGTTGACCAGATCACTCAGCTGATCGACAATCTCAAAAACAATCCGTTCTCCAGAAGACACCTGGTCGTAGCCTACAATCCTGCGGAAGCGGATCAGATGGCTCTGCCTCCTTGCCACGCATTCTTCCAGTTCTATGTATCCGCGGATAAAAAGAAGCTATCCTGCCAGCTGTATCAGCGTTCTGCCGATCTGTTCCTGGGTGTTCCTTTCAACATCGCTTCCTATTCGCTGCTGCTGGCGATGGTGGCGCAGGTCTGCGGCTATGAGCCTTATGAATTCATTCATACCTTCGGCGATGCTCACATCTATCTGGATCACGTCGACCAGATCAAGGAACAGCTCTCCAGAGAACCGAAACCTCTGCCGAAGCTGTGGCTGAATCCGGAGATCAAAGATATTTTTGAATTTACGATCGACGACGTGAAGATCCTGGACTACGATCCATGGCCTGCAATCAAGGGAAAGGTATCCGTATAATGATCAGCTTTTCAGTAGCGGTCGATCCGCGTTACGGCATCGGGATCAAGGGATCCCTGCCTTGGCACATCAAAGAAGAACTGAAACTGTTCCGCAGAAACACGCTTTTTAAGCATATCGTCATGGGCCAGACGACCTACGACAATCTTCCGGGAAAACTGAAAGACCGTTACATCACCGTTGTCTCCATCGATCCGGAATATCATCCGGAAGGTGTCGAGGTGACCCATGATCTGATCGCTTTCCTGGAGGAACACCAGGACGATGAAACAGAATACATTATCTGCGGCGGTGCTTCCATCTACAGACAGTCTTATCCGTATGCGAAGAAAGCCTATGTTTCCTTTATAAAAAAAGAATATGAAGTTGATACCAGACTGGAGATCTTCGATCCTCAGGACTGGGACATCGTCAAGGAAGAAGAATACGAAGAATTCATCTATCGTGAGCTGATCAGAAAAGAAGATGAAAACAGCTGATAGAAATCCGTTAACGATTTACTGTAAAAACTGCGGGGCTCCCGCAGGTTTTGATATTGTCAGACAGACATACCGCTGTCCGTACTGCGGCCAGACCAGCGGTATCGATGAGGTCAGAAACGAAACGATCAGATGGAAACAGCTTGACAGTTCCCATAAGAAGGCCGTTGATACAGGAAACACACCGGAAAAGTTCAGCTGTTCCGGTTGCGGTGCAGAGGTCATATTCGAAGCAGGAGAAGCTTCTGTGACCTGTGATTTCTGCGGTAGCAAACTGATTCGTAAGGAATTCACCAGCAAGGAACAGTTTCCTGATCTGATTATTCCTTTCTTTCTCACTTATGAAGAAGCGAAAGAAAGGCTGCTGAAATGGGGAAAGAAACACCGGTACAAGAAAGAAGGAAGAGCCGTTGTTTCCGGCATCGATCAGCTGAAAGGCTGTTATCTTCCTTATCAGCTGATCCGCGGTCCGATCTACGGGACCGTAAGCAGAGATGACGGCAATCGCAAATATCAATGTGCCGGCTATCTGGAAGGAACGCTGGTTTCTTCAGAAAGCCATCTGGATAACCTGGTACTCAATCGGATGGAACCGTTCGACTGGTCACAGATGCAGCTTTTTGATTACGGATATATCGCCGGAGAAAAAGTCAAGCTCAACGATCTTCCACAGGACAAGATCGAATCCCGGGTCAAGGAAGAAACGGAAGAAGATTTCCTTCCGGAAGTCAGAAAAGTCATGCAGACAAGCGGTCTGAACATCCACCTGGATGCCGGACAGCTGTACCGGATTCCTGTGCTTCTGCCGGTCTATTTCATCAGGACCATGACACTTACGGCTGCAGTGAATGGCCAGACCGGGAAGGTCGCAGTCAGCGAACACCGCCGTAAGATCACTTATCCGTGGGTCATAGAACCGCTTTTATATACGATCCTGTGTACTTTGGGTCTATCCTATTTCTACGCTTTCAATCTCGAAGCGATGTGTCTTTTCGCCGCGGTATTCGCCTGTCTATTCTTTGCGATCATGTCGGAAGGAAGATCTTCTCTCATTCAGACCGTCATCCTGAATTCAAAGACATCCAGAGCGAGACGTGAAGATGGAGAGCTGAAGATTGAAGAAGGAAATGATATCCTGAAAAATCCATTCGACAATACGCCGGTCTTCTTTGAGAAAAACAGCGATGGAGAAAATGTTCCGGTCAGGATCCGTTTCTATACCTTTGGCAGGATCCTTTCCATCCTGTGGAACTGTTTTGTGCTGGTCTTTCTGCCTGCTATCATCGCTGCCGTGATCAGACTGGCAATGATTACTGAATCGGGCGAGAAGTTCTTTGATCATTTCTTTATCGGCTATGGCGCAGCCTGGTATGTCTTTGCGGGATTCATGGTGATCCTGTATTTTGCCAAGGGTGTGCGAAGAGATGTCTACGACCATCCGTTTCTTTATGAGATCAGGGAAGACGGCAAGAGGCATCTGCTGGGAAAAAGAAGAGACAGGAACGTCGGTTTCTTGTCGATGTTCGGGATCGGAGAACTTGATCAGAACGGAAAGAGGATTACTTTGATCAGAGCCTTATGGGAACTAGGCAAGACGGGTTTCTGGCTGATGTTCGGACTGCTGTTTATTCTGATTGGATGTGTTGCAGCGATTTTGTCTTGAGTCGGAATATCTTTATGCAAACAAAGAAACGTTGTATAATAAAAGCGTTATTAGAGGTGAGGCAATTCACTAAAGGAAAAGAGAGGTTGCAGCCTCTCTTTTCTGTCGTACTGCCTTAAGAGAAATCAGCCTAAAGGACTAATTTCTCTTTTTCAGCTCCTTAACAATAAAGTACAGAACTACCAGCTCAGCCAGTATTTCGATGTTCATTGTTTTTAGAGGTCAGGCAGTACGATTGGACAGTATTATTCATGACTAATACCCTCCAAAGAAATCGTATCAGAAATAAAAAAACGTGTACGTCAAAAATGACGCTTTTTGAAAGAAAACGAGGGTTTTTATCTCTGAAGCCTTCAGTTTTAGCTATTACACTTTAGAATAATCTAGACACACCCTTCCGGACGATGCATCAGCAAGGAAAAGAGAAAGAAACAATGTTATAATGACCCTGTAAGAAACAAGGAGGAATCATCCATGAGTGAAGTCAAGGCGGCAAATGACGGCAACATTTATGTTCCGTACGAAGATAGAAGCGGCAACGAGTCGATCGTCTATTTTACCAGAGATCTTTCTGCTGCAGGCATTAAAAAAGCATATGAAAAAGTCAACGGAAACATCTGCGGCAAGGTGGCAGTTAAACTGCATACCGGAGAAAAGAACGGTCCGAACATCGTGCCGAGTTCTTGGGTCAGGGAGTTGTTTGAAACGACGGAATCTTTGAAGGATGCCACGATCATCGAGACCAATACCTATTACGTCGGTGACCGTTATACTACGGAACAGCACCGTGAGACTCTGGAAGTCAACGGCTGGACCTTCTGTCCGGTAGATATCATCGATGAAGAAGGAACAGCCGATCTGCCTGTCAAAGGCGGAAAGTGGTTCGATCATATGACAGTCGGTTCTCATCTGACAGACTATGATTCAATGTTCACGCTGACGCATTTCAAGGGTCATGTGGCCGGCGGTTTCGGCGGTTCCAACAAGAACATCGGGATCGGCTGTGCCGACGGCAGGATCGGTAAAAAGATGATCCATACCCGGGAAGGTGAAGACCAGTGGTCGATCGGACAGGATGAACTGATGGAAAGGATCAGCGAATCGACGAAGGCTACGATCGATTTCTTCGGGAAACATGTGACCTATGTCAACGTCATGAGAAACATGTCGGTATCCTGCGACTGTGAAGGCGTTGCGGCAGCACCGGTGGTTACACCGAATGTCGGCATCCTGGCATCTACCGATATCTGTGCCATCGATACAGCCTGCGTCGATCTGGTTCATGCGATGACCGAGGAACAGCACCACGATCTCTGGGAAAGGATGCAGTCAAGACACGGATTCCGTCAGCTGAGCTACATGAAAGAACTGGGCATGGGCAATGACAGATACATCCTGATCGATCTGGACAATGATGAAGTCAGGATCACGCCGAAAGAGGCGGTAAAGGATGTCAAGCCGTTTAAACTGATTAAATAGAAAGGAAACAGTATGAGCGATTACTTGGGTAAAGATACGCCGAAGCTCGGCTTCGGATTGATGAGACTTCCTCGTCTGGAGGACGGATCGTTTGATGTGGAACAGATCAAGAAGATGGTAGATCTGTTTGTGGAAAACGGCTTTACTTATTTTGATACCGCTTTTGTTTATGAAGGATCAGAAGAAACAATAAAGAAAGCCCTGGTAGAACGCCATCCGCGCGACAGCTACACGCTGGCATCGAAGCTGCATGCGATGTTTGCAAAAGATGAAGAAGAAGCAAAGAAAGAACTGGATATCTCTCTGGAAAGAACGGGAGCCGGATATTTCGACTACTATCTTCTGCATGCCCTGGATGACAGGAATTATGAACTCTACGAGAAATACCATCTCTGGGATTTCGTCAAGAAGGCCAAGGAAGAAGGCAAGATCAGGCATATCGGTTTCTCGTTCCATGGCACGCCTGAACTGCTGGACAAGCTGCTGAAAGAACATCCGGAAGCGGAATTCGTTCAGCTGCAGCTCAACTACAACGACTGGGAGTCTCCTTCCGTACAGTCCAGAAAGAACTACGAGACTGCCAGAAGAAACGGCCGACCGGTCGTGGTCATGGAGCCGATCAGAGGCGGAGCCCTGGCCAATCCGATCGACCCTGTAAAAGAGATCTTTGATCAGGCGAATCCGGATGCATCCTATGCTTCCTGGGCGATCCGCTACATCGCTTCCAAGGAAGGTATTCTGACGGTATTGAGCGGCATGTCTACGCTGGAACAGATGGAAGACAATGTTTCCTACATGAAAGACTTCAAGCCTCTGAATAAAGAGGAAGAAGAAGTCATCGTCAGAGTACAAGAAGTCATCGCCTCTCTTGATTCGATCCCTTGTACTGCCTGTCGTTACTGTACCGGAGGCTGTCCGATGGAGATCCCTATTCCGGATATTTTCGCGGCAAAAAACAGGCTTCTGCTGGGAACGACAGACAAGGCATTAAGAGACTATAACAACGCGACAAAAGACAAAGGAAAGGCCTCCATGTGTATTGAATGCGGTCAGTGCGAGAGTGTCTGTCCGCAGGGCATCAACATCATCGAACGGCTGAAAGAATGCGCGGAAGCGTTTGAATAAGGGG
>JAFZQL010000193.1 GCA_017620435.1 Erysipelotrichaceae bacterium | reverse complement strand
TTCTTCTTTCTCTTCCTTGCTGTCGAGATCGAGATCGCCCTTCAGGATCGACTTGAACATCTTCCCGTCGTATTCTCTGACGATCGCCGTCAGGAATTCATCAACGGAGTCGGTAAAGTAGAGAACTTCATAATTCTTGTCCAGCAGTTTCTCGAGCTGCGGCAGTTTTCTAATCGTTTCAATGGATTCTCCGGAAGCGTAGTAGATCTCTTTCTGGTCTTCCTTCATTCTGGAGACGTATTCCTTGAGCGTTACATATTTATCCTCATAGGTCGACTTGAACATCAGCAGATCGATCAGGACGTCCTTGTTTACGCCGAAACCGTCGTAGCAACCGTATTTCAGCTGGGAACCGAAACAGTCGAAGAACTTCTCGTAGTTCTCTCTGTCTTTCTCCAGCATGTTTTCCAGCGTGGTTCTGATCTTCTTGTCTACCGACTTCTTCAGGGCGTTCATCTGATAATCCTGCTGCAGGATCTCTCTGGAGATGTTCAGACTCAGATCGTCGGAATCCACCACACCTCTGATGAAACGGAAGTAGTCGGAAACGATCTCCTTGGCTTCATCCTTGATGAATACGCCGCGGGAATAGAGTTTCAGACCCAGCCGGTAGTCGCTGGTATAGTAGTTGAACGGTCTTTGAGAAGGAATATAAAGCAGGGCAGTGTAGGACGTATTGCCTTCGACCTTGTAGTGGATCGTCTTTAACGGCTTGGCAAAGTCGTAGTATTCCTGCATGTAGTAGTTGTCGTAGTCTTCTGCCGAGATATCCTTCTTGTTTTTCTTCCAGATCGGGATCATGGAGTTGACCGTCTCGTCTTTTGTGACTTTTTCGGACTTTCCGTCTTCCTTGTAGTCGTAGCTGTCGACCATCATCCTGATCGGATAGCGGATGAAATCGGAATACTTCTTGACCAGGGAACGGATCTCGTTCTTATCCAGATACCTGTCGTATTTCTTTTCCTTGCTGTTCTTGCGGATATGCAGGGTAATGACTGTTCCGTAGTCGTCCTTCTTTGCCGAAGAGATCTCGTAGCCGTCCATGTCCGATACCCATCTGGCGGCATTTTCTTCATTGGCCTTGCGGGACAACACTTCTACCTTGTCCGCAACCATGAAGGCGGAATAGAAACCCACGCCGAACTGGCCGATGATATCGGCTTCGTCCTTTGCGGACAGATCTTTCTTGAATTCGTAGGATCCCGATCTGGCGATGGTTCCCAGGTTGTCTTCCAGTTCCTTCCTGTCCATGCCGATGCCGTTGTCGGAAATGGTAATGATCCTGTTTGCCTTATCGACATCGATACGGATCAGCGGCTCATCTTCCTTGATTCCGGAATCGGTCAGGGACAGGATATGTCTTTTGTCCAGGGCATCCGAAGCGTTGGAGATCAGCTCTCTCAGGAAGATATCGGTATTGGTATATATGGAATTCGCCATCATGTCCAGCAGACGTTTGGATTCTGTTTTAAACTGTTTGATTGCCATGATTTTTACCTCCTGTAGCAGTGCGTTAGCACTCTATCATTATGACTGCTAATTAAATATAACACTAATAAAGAGATAAATCAAGTTATAATATAAGTATGCTGAATATTGTCAATAGAACGAAATACAGGGACCTGGAGAGGTATTATCCGGAGCTGGAGAAATACTACCGGAAGACTTTAAACGTGCTGGAGATGGAAGATAATTACGTCCTGTCGCTGATCCTGTGCGGACCGGTAACAATACGAAAGATCAACCGCGAATACCGGAATATCGATGCGGTGACGGATGTGATATCCTTTGCCTTGCTGGATAGCGAAGATGCGATTGAGTATGAAGACAGGGTAGAACTGGGCGACATCTTCATCAACCGCAGCAGGGTGCTTTCCCAGGCCGAGGAATACGGGCATTCCGTGAAAAGAGAATTCGTTTTCCTGTTTGTGCACGGACTGCTGCACCTACTGGGCTACGACCACATGAATGAAGAAGAAGAAAAGATCATGTTTGATCTGCAGAAGAAGATCGTCAAGGATCTGAATTAAATAGGAGGAAAAGACGATGACACATGAAGAACTGGTAAAAGAAGCTTTTAAGGCCATGGAAAACGCCTATGCGCCTTATTCAAACTATCATGTAGGAGCCTGTGTTCTGTGCAAGGACGGCAGGACCTTCTACGGAGCGAATATCGAGAACGCCTCGTACGGGGCAACCAACTGCGGCGAGAGAAGCGCTGTGTTTGCCGCCTATTCCTACGGCTACCGCAAGAACGATATTGAGGCTTTGGCTATCGT
Source organism: Erysipelotrichaceae bacterium (assembly GCA_017620435.1). Classification (GTDB taxonomy): domain Bacteria; phylum Bacillota_I; class Bacilli_A; order Erysipelotrichales; family Erysipelotrichaceae; genus Colivicinus. Next base: position 528 of record JAFZQL010000193.1, on the reverse strand, counting down.
ATCTGACGGAAAAAAGGTCGGAGCTCCCTGCGGGATCTGCAGGCAGGTGCTTTCGGAACTGCTGAATCAGGATACGCCGATCATCCTTTCCAACGGTACGGAGACGGTAGAGAAAACGATCGCGGAACTGCTGCCGATGCAGTTCGGCATGGATGATCTGGAGATGGAATGAAATCCGGATTCATTGCGATCATCGGCAGACCAAATGCCGGCAAATCGACGCTGCTGAACGCGATCCTCAAAGAGAAGATCGCGATCACGACCCACAAGGCGCAGACGACCCGAAATGCGATTCTGGGCATTCTGAATGAGGACGACTGTCAGATCGTCTTCATTGATACACCGGGCATTCACAATGCAAAAACCGCCCTGGGAAGCTACATGAACAAGGAAGCGATGTCCCAGGCTGCGGGCGTTGATATCATCTACTACATCGTCGACGGCAACAAGGGACTGCAGAAGGAAGACGAACAGATTCTGGAAAGGCTGTTCAGCTACGAAGTCCCGGTTTTCCTGCTATTGAACAAG
>JAFZQL010000192.1 GCA_017620435.1 Erysipelotrichaceae bacterium | reverse complement strand
TTCCAGATCACGCAGGGCGTTCTTGCCGAACTGGGATATGATCTCGTCCGGGTCAAGATCGGTCCTGTTGTCGACGACAAGAACACTCAGCCCTTCATTGAGCAGGATCTCGCCGATCTTAAGGTTGGCGTACTGTCCAGGATTGTCGCCGTCATATGAGAGTACGATCCTGCATTTCAGTTCCTTCAGCAGTTCGATCTGTTTTCTCGTACAGGCCGTTCCTAGTGTCGCTACAACGTTGTCTTTACCGGCACGGTAGTACGCTATCACGTCCATGACACCCTCGCATACGATCACATATCCGGCTTTTCTAGCCGCTTCCTTGGCACGATGGTAGTTGTAGAGATGGTCTCCTTTGGTATAGATCAGATTCTCGGCCGAATTGATGTACTTGGAATCGGAATTCCCGGTATAGTCCCTGGCTGTAAAGGCGATCGGATTTCCCTCGCGGTCGTGGATCGGGAAAACGATACGGTTGTAGAAGACGTCAGCCATGCCGCTGTCCAGCATCCGGCAGATCCCCGTCTTTATCATGTCTTCATCGGAAAAATGATGGTTGTTCAGATACTTGTAGATCATATTTCCGGCCGGATTAAGACCGATGCCGAAGTAGTCTATTGTTTCCTTGTCCAGTCCCCTGTCATTCAGATAGGCCATCGCCTCTTCTCCGGCTTTGGATGCGCTTAAAAGATATCTGCAGTAGGCGATCATGGCATTTAAGAGGTCATAGTATTTCTGATACGGTGATACCTTTTTCGGTGCTACATCGATCTCGATCGGCTTGCCGATAATATCAGCCACTTCCTTTACCGCTTCCGGGAAAGAGATCTTCTTGAAATTCGATACGAAAGAAAAGACGTTTCCGCCGTTGCCGCAGACAAAACACTTGTAGATCTGCTTGTCTTCACTGATCGACAGCGACGGATCATGATCATCATGAAAAGGACAAAGTGCGGTATAGCCTTTGCCTTTTTTTACCAGAGGAATATAATGCCCGATCACATCGACGATATTGGCACTGTTCCTGATATCATTGATTACGTCTTCCGTAAGTTTCATTAAAATGCGATTCGTTCTTTAATATAGTCTTTTAATTCTTCGATCCTGACTCTTTCCTGCAGCATGCTGTCGCGTTCTCTGACGGTCACGCAGCCGTCTTCCAGAGAGTCGAAATCGTAAGTGATGCAGAACGGCGTTCCGATTGCATCGTTTCTTCTGTAACGCTTGCCGATCGATCCCGCTTCATCATATTCGCAATGGAATTCACTGCACAGGTCATTGAATAATGCCGTAGCCGGTTCAGAAAGCTTCTTGGACAGCGGACAGACGCAGGCCTTGACCGGAGCAAGGGCAGGATGCAGATGCATGACGATCCTTTCGTCGTTCTCCCCTACCGTTTCTTTGTCGTAGGCATCGCAGCAGACCATGAGGAACAGTCTTTCTACGCCGACAGACGGTTCAATACAGTATGGCACATACTTCTCGTGGGTATCCGGATCCAGATAATTCAGTTCCTTGCCGGAGTATTCGGCATGCTGCTTCAGGTCGTAATCGGTCCTGTCGGCAATGCCCCAGAGTTCGCCCCAGTCGGTAAACGGATAGGCATATTCGATGTCGCTGGTTCCTTTGGAATAGAAAGAAAGCTCTTCCTTGGCATGTTCTCTGATCCTGAGTTTTTCTTCCTTGATACCCAGCTTCTTTACAAAGTTGAAGCAGTAATCCACCCAGTACTTGTACCATTCCAGGTCCGTTCCCGGCTGACAGAAGAATTCCAGTTCCATCTGTTCGAATTCACGGATACGGAAAATGAAGTTGCCCGGTGTGATTTCGTTACGGAATGACTTTCCGATCTGTCCGATACCGAACGGGATCTTCTTCCTGGAAGTCCTGGCAACGTTGTTGAAGTTTACAAAGATGCCCTGTGCCGTTTCCGGGCGCAGATAAACGACCGATTTTGCGTCTTCCAGTGTTCCGATATAAGTCTTGAACATCAGATTGAACGGTCTGGCATTGGTAAAGTTGTGCTTACCGCAGACCGGACAGACGATGTGGTTCTCTTCAATCATCTGATCCATTTCTTCCGGTGTCTTGCCTTCGGCGGACAGACCGGTTGCTTCCTCGATCATATTGTCGGCACGGAATCTGCTCTTGCATTCCTTGCAGTCGACCATGGAATCGGAGAATCCTTTCAGATGTCCTGAAGCTTCCCAGGTACGGGTATTCATCAGGATGGCACTGTCGATACCGACATTGTACGGAGATTTCTCGATAAACTCTTTCCACCAGAGATCTTTAATGTTCTTCTTCAGCCATGATCCCAGGATACCGAAATCCCAGGAATTGGAAAGACCGCCGTAGATCTCCGAACCCTGGTAGACAAAGCCTGTGCTTTTCAGATGAGATACGATTTCTTCAAAACTGTATTTGTTTTCCATATGATATACTCCCAATAGTATTCACTATATTATAGGTTCTCGCTGATAAATCTTGCAACATATATTCCGCTGGCCGAAGCGTGCGAGAGAGAATGGGTCACACCGGAACAGTCGCCGATCACAAACAGGTTCTTGTGCAGGGTCTCCAGGTTCTCATTCAGCTGCAGTTCCATGTTGTAGAACTTGACTTCCACGCCATACAGCAGCGTCTCGTCGTTGGCCGTACCCGGCGCGATCTTATCCAGTGCATAGATCATTTCGATGATGTCATCCAGTATTCTCTTCGGGATGACGAGAGATAGATCTCCCGGCGTTGCCTTAAGGGTCGGTGTGATGAAGGAATGCTCGATCTTGTCGACCGTGGAACGTTTTCCTCTGATCAGATCGCCGAAGCGCTGTACGATGACGCCGCCTCCCAGCATGTTCGAGAGTCTGGCGATCGATTCGCCGTATCCGTTGGAATCCTTGAACGGTTCCGTAAAGTGTTTCGATACCAGCAGAGCGAAATTGGTGTTTTCCGTTTTCTTGTTTGGATCTTCGAAACTGTGTCCGTTGACGGTAATGATACCGTTGGTATTCTCATTGACGACCAGTCCTTTCGGATTCATGCAGAAGGTCCTTACCCTATCCTGGTACTTGGAAGTACGGTAGACGATCTTGCCTTCATAAAGCTCATCGGTAATGTCGTTGAATACTTCATAAGGAAGTTCAACTCTGACGCCGATGTCGACTCTGTTGGAAATGGTCGGGATATTCAGTTCCCTGCACACCGTTTCCATCCACTTGCTTCCGGATCTTCCGCCAGATATGACGCAGTATCGGCAATGGAAATTTTCCTGATCGGTAATCAGATCGTATTCTTCATCGACCTTTCTGACGCTCTTTACTTCGGTATTGAAATAAATGTCTACTTTATCTTTGAGATAGTCATAGAGATTTCCCAGCACCTGATAGTTGATATCTGTGCCCAGATGCCTGACCTTGGCATCCAACAGATGCAGGCCGTTGCGGATGCATTCCGTCTTGATCCTGGAATTGGCGGTAGAATACAGCTTCGTATCCCCTCCTCCATACTGCATGTTTATGGAATCGACATAATGCATCAGATCCAGAGCCGTCTGCTTGCCGATATGTTCATAAAGCGTGCCGCCGAAATCATTGGTAATATTGTATTTTCCGTCAGAAAAAGCACCTGCGCCGCCAAAACCGTTCATGATCGCACAGGTCTTGCAGTTGATGCACTTTGTGATCTTTTTCCCGTCGATCGGACATTTTCTGTTCTCCAGACGGTTGCCGTATTCGATGATCGCAACCTTAAGATCCGGTGCCTTCTTTGTAAGTTCATAAGCCGTAAAAATACCGCCAGGACCTGCGCCGACGATCGCAACATCGTATTTCTTCATTTTATTTCTCCCATAACAACACTATTATATCTTAATCAAAAAATAAATAAAAATGCCTGAAATGTTCTATAATAGTTCCGTTAGAGGTGAATCATTATGTCAAGATTAACAGGTACTGTTTCCAGAGGCATCCGATGCCCGATCATCAAGGAAGGAGACGATCTTGTCTCCATCGTTACCGATTCCGTCTTACAGGCGGCCGAATCGGACGGCTTTTCATTACACGACAGAGATGTCGTGGCGATCACCGAATCGATCGTCGCCAGAGCGCAGGGAAACTACTGCACTGTCGATGACATTGCGGAAGATGTCAGGAGAAAACTGGGAGGAAACGATATCGGCGTTGTTTTCCCGATCACTTCCCGTAACCGTTTCTCCGTTCTGCTCAGCGGTATTGCCAGAGGGGCAAGGAAGATCTATCTGATGCTGTCCTATCCTTCCGATGAAGTCGGAAATGCCTTTTTGACTTATGACGAACTGGATGCAAAAGGAATCAATCCGTTCTCTGATGTTCTGGATGAGAAGAGATACCATGAGCTGTTCGGCGATCCGGTCCACGAATTTACCGGTGTCGACTATATCCGTTACTACCGTGAACTGATCGAGAAAGAAAACTGCGAATGCGAGATCATTTTTGCGAATCAGGCAAAAACGATCCTGAACTATACGAAAAACGTACTGTGCTGCGACATTCATACCAGGTTCAGATCCAAGCGGATCCTGAAGGATCTGGGAGCGAACGTCTGCGGTCTTGACGATATCATGTCTGCACCGGTCAACGGCAGCGGATTCAACGAGAAATACGGTCTGCTTGGTTCCAACAAGGCAACCGATGAAAAGGTTAAGCTCTTCCCGAGAGACGCCCAGCCGCTGGTACAGGCAATACAGGATAGACTTCTGAAAGAAACAGGGAAACACATGGAAGTCATGATCTACGGCGACGGCGCATTCAAGGATCCTCAGGGCAAGATCTGGGAACTCGCCGACCCTGTCGTTTCTCCTTTCTTTACCGAAGGATTAAAAGGAACACCTAATGAAGTCAAGATCAAATATCTGGCCGATAACGATTATAAGGATCTTAAAGGTGAACAGCTGAAAGAAGCCATTAAAGCCTCGATCAAAGAAAAAGACAGCAACCTGGTCGGCAAGATGGTTTCCGAAGGCACAACGCCAAGACAGCTGACCGATCTGATCGGCTCATTATGCGACCTGACTTCAGGTTCCGGAGATAAAGGAACACCTGTCGTACTGGTTCAGGGATATTTCGACAACTATACCAACGAATAAGAAAATGCACCGGAAGGTGCATTTCTTTTATCCCAGTATTGCGGCATCATTGGCGAATTCTTCGCCGCTGGCTTTTTCAAAGCGGTTGATCAGTTTTTCAACTGTCATTTTCTGTTTCTCTTCCCCTTTGATATCCAGAATGATCTTTCCTTCATTCAGCATCAGAAGCCTGTTGCCGTGTCTAATCGCATCCCTCATGTTATGTGTAACCATGAAGGTCGTCAGTTTTGATTTTTCAACGATCTTGTCGGTGATATCCAGAACTTTCTGTGCTGTTTTCGGGTCAAGCGCAGCCGTGTGTTCATCCAGAAGCAACAGCTTCGGCTTCTTAAGCGTTGCCATCAGCAGCGTCAGGGCCTGTCTCTGTCCTCCTGAAAGCAGTCCTACCTTTGCGGATAGACGTTCTTCCAGACCTAGATCAAACTCTTTTAGAAGTTCCTTGTATCGTTCTCTTTCTTCCTTATCGATGCCCCATTTCAGTCCTCTGATCTCGCCTCTTCTGGCGGCAATCGCCAGATTCTCGTCGATCTGCATCGTCGGAGCCGTTCCCATCATTGGATCCTGGAATACTCTGCCGAAGTTTGCGGCCCTTTTGTATTCCGGAAGACGGGTGATATCCTGATCGTCTACGATGATCTGACCGCTGTCAACCGTCAGTGACCCGGCAATGATGTTGAGCATCGTGGACTTGCCTGCGCCGTTGCCGCCGATGACTGTCACGAATTCTCCGTCTTCGATCGATAGATTCAGGTCGCTGAGCGCGATCTTTTCGTTGATCGTTCCCGGGAAGAATGTCTTATATGCATGTCTGATCTCAAGCATTCTAGTTTCCCCCTTTTCCCGGTATAACGGGTTTTCTGAAATGTTTTTCTTTGAAATACGGTACTGACAGGAATACAGCAACGATCAGCGCGGAGAACAGCTTCAGATCGTTCGTATTCAGTCCCATCAGCAGGATGATCTGCAGAACGATATAGTAAAGGATCGCTCCGATCACGACGCTAAAAAGCTTCAATGCGAAGTTGACGAATATCTTTGAAAACAGAACTTCACCGATGATAATGGCGGCCAGACCTATTACGATAGCGCCTCTTCCCATCGATACATCGGCAGCTCCCTGGAACTGTGCCAGCAGTGCTCCGGCAAAGGCAACCAGACTATTGGAGATCACCAGCGACAGGTTGATGTTTGCTTCGGTATTGATGCCCTGCGCTTTCGCCATGTTCAGGTTCGCGCCGGTAGCACGGATCGAACTGCCTTTCTCCGTTCCAAAAAACCAGTAAAGGAGGCCGATCAGAACAATGATGATGACGCTCAGAAGAATCAGTGGATTTCTCAGCGATAGTTCCCTGACATATCTTTGTGATACCAGCAGATGATACTTGTCGACGCTTACCGGCTGATTCGCCTTGCTGTCCATGATCCGCAGATTCACCGAATACAGTGCAAGCTGGGTCAGGATACCTGAAAGAATAGCCGGAATGCCGCATTTGGTATGCAGAAGTCCGGTCGCAAGTCCCGTCAGCATCCCGACCAGCGCAGCCAGAAGAATAGCAATCCAGACATTCAGACCTGATCTGACCAGCATGACACAGACCGCTCCGCCGGTTGCCAAAGATCCGTCTACCGTAAGGTCGGAGATGTTGATGACGCGGAATGTGATGTATAGACCGATCGCCATGATCCCCCACAGCATTCCCTGCGAGATGGCTCCCGGTAAGGCATTTAATAATGTCATATGATAAACCTCTATTCTAACAGCACAAGGCAAGCCCTAAAGCCTGCCTTTGCCTATAAGTAATGCTTAGTCCAGCGGCTGATATTCTTCTGATACAAAGACATTCAGTGCCTTGCAGTTTTCTTCGTTGAACTTCTTGGTGAATTTTTTAGCATATTCGATCAGCATCGTTGAAACATCGGCTTCACCCGTTAGGATCTTTGCAGCCTGCAGACCGGTCGCAT
>JAFZQL010000191.1 GCA_017620435.1 Erysipelotrichaceae bacterium | reverse complement strand
CCGATATACTTATCGGTCTCTTTCTGAATATCTTCCAGATAGTTCTTAGAAAAGTCTTCAGGGATCGTTTTATCTTTCTTGATCTCGTCGTTTACTTCTCTGCGGATATTTCTGATCGCTACTTTCGCTTCTTCCGCCATCTTGTCGACATCCTTGCAAAAACCTTTTCTTGTTTCTTCCGTCAATGAAGGAACCGTGATTCTTAAGATATCTCCGCCGTTCTGAGGAGGGAGACTGAGGTCTGAAGCATTGATCGCTCTTTCGATATCTTTTACGGAATTGCGGTCAAACGGCTTGATAACGATCGTTTTACCTTCCTGAATGGAAATGGAAGCGATCTGATTAATCGGCGTAGGAGAACCGTAATAATCCACCATAATGCCATCCAGCATATTTGGATTGGCTCTTCCTGTTCTGACTTTTCCTAAACCCGTCTGAAAAGAAGCAATCGCATTCTCCATCTTTTCATTGGCAATCTCTCCAAAAATATTATCCATAAAACCTCCTTCTAGCACTTTATTACAGTGCCGGTCGTTTCACCTTTTACAGCCTTAACAATGTTGTCCTTTCCGGCCATATTGAATACAAATGCGCCGATTCCTGCATCTCTGCATAGTTCTGCAGCCTGCAGGTCAATGACCTTCAGTTCCAGATTCAGTATATCATCAAATGTCAGTTCATCAAAACGCTTCGCATCCGGATTGGTATCTGGATCGCTGTCGTATACACCGTCCACACCGCTCTTGGCCATCAGAATAATATCAGCACCGATATCGATCGCTCTTTGCGCACTGCCGGTATCAGTAGAATGGTACGGTTTCCCTACTCCGCCGCCAAAGATCAGGACTTCGCCTTCATCAAGCAGCCGATTTGCTTCATCTTTGTCGAACATGGCGACACTTTCCGCCTTGACTGCGGACATGACGGTCGTCTTGATTCCGATCTGATTCAGTTTGGCGCTAAGCATCAGCGCGTTGATCACTGTTCCAAGCATGCCGGCATAATCGGACTGTACTCTTTCAAATCCCAGCTTCTCAAACAGTTTGCCTCTGCAGATGTTTCCGCCTCCGATCACGATACCGATCTTTACACCCATTTCTTTGATCTGTCTGATCTGATCTGCCAGTTCATCCAGCTTTTCCGCTGAATAAGGGAAATCAACGTCGGCAATCGATTCACCGGAAAGTTTTAATAAAATCTTTTTGTACATATTCTTTTACCTCTTCATTATTCTAACAGAGTTTTAGACATAAAAAAATGTCTCTAACGATTAGAGACATTTCTTTTAGACATTCATCTGTTTTGCGACTTCTTCCGCGAAGTTCTCTTCTCTCTTTTCGAGACCTTCACCGACAGCGTATCTGACAAATGCTTTTACTTCCGCGTTATTCTCTTTCAGAACAGCAGATACCTTCTTGGCGGTATCCATGAAGTATTCCTGATCGACCAGACACATTTCCTTTAAGGCCTTAGATACTTTACCCTCAATCGCGCCGTTGATGACGTTTTCCGGTTTGCCGGCAAACTTTTCATCGTTCTTGACGATCTCAGTCTGAACTTTTCTTTCACGTTCTACGATATCGGATGGCATGTCTGAAGCGCTGACATAGGAAGGAGACATGGAAGCTACCTGCATGGCGATGAAGTGAGCCAGTTCAGGATTTCCGCCTTTCAGTACAGCCAAGGCAGTCTTTGCACCGCCCATATGGGTATAATCGCCGAAAAGTTCGTCATCGTTCTTTTCTAAGACTTCAAATCTTCTTAAAACGATCTTTTCACCGATGGTAGCGGTAGCGTTGATGAATTCATCGTTCAGTGTTCCGCCGTTGACCGGTAATGCCAGAGCTGCTTCGTTGTTTACAGGAGCATTGTCCAGAATCACTTCAGCAGCCGTATCAAGAAGCTTCAGGAACTGTTCGTTCTTGGCGACAAAGTCTGTTTCAGAGTTGATTTCAACGATGCAGGCCTTGTTTCCCTTTACCAGAATCTTGGAAAGACCCTCAGCAGCAATTCTGGAAGCCTTCTTAATGGATTTGGCGATACCTTTTTCTCTCAGCCAGTCGATGGCTCTTTCCATATCGCCGTCCGATGCGGTCAGAGCATTCTTGCAGTCAAGCATGCCGGCACCGGTCTTGTCTCTTAATTCTTTAACCTGAGCAGCTGTTACAGCCATTATTCAGCCTCCTTTACTTCTGTCTCTGTCTGAGGAGCAGCTTCCTCTACAGGAGCACTTATTTCCTCTTTTACAGTTTCTTTGATCTCTTCTTTTACTTCTTCTGCTTTTGTTTCTTCGGCAGGAGTTTCTTCCTTCTTGCCGATGTATCTCTTTTCAGAGTTGTACTTACGAGGATTCCTGTTGTTGAAACGGTTGTTTCTTTCTTCGTTTCTGGCTTTTCTTCTCTTTTCCTGTTCCTCGGCATGCTTCTCTACGTTAATGATGACATCTTCCATGGTGATATCGTTTTCGATCTCGCCTTCCTGGTAGGCATCCTGAAGGATACCGCCCTTTGTCTCAACGATGGCATCAGCCAGCAGAGACATCATGACTTTGATGGATTTGATCGCATCATCGTTTGCCGGGATCGCATAATCGACCAATGCAGGATTGCAGTTCGTATCGGCAAGTCCGAATACCGGAATTCCCAGTTTCTTTGCTTCCGCAACGGCATTATGATCTTCTTTCGGATCTACAACAACGACAGCATCCGGAAGTTTCTTCATTTCTTTGATGCCGCCTAAGAAGTTATCCAGCTTGACTGCTTCTTTTCTGATCAGGATCTGTTCCTTCTTCGGATAAACGGAGATCGTGCCATCGGCATCCATCTGTTCGATTTCGATCAGACGTTTGATTCTCTTCTGAATCGTACGGAAGTTCGTTAACGTTCCGCCTAACCATCTCTGGTTGATGTAGAAACTGCCAGAACGGGTCGCTTCATCCAGAATGATCTGCTGAGCCTGTTTCTTCGTACCGACAAATAAAACCTTGCCGCCATTCTCTGAGATCTCTTTCATCTTCGCGTAAGCGACATCCAGAGCTTCCTGCGTCTTGTTCAGATCAATGATGTAGATATTGTTCTTGGCAGTGTAGATGAACGGTTTGCAATTCGGGTCCCATCTTCTCGTCTGATGTCCGAAATGAACACCATTCTCTAAAAGTTTGCGCATTGAAACTAATTGCATTTAAAAATTCCTCTCTTTCCGTT
>JAFZQL010000190.1 GCA_017620435.1 Erysipelotrichaceae bacterium | reverse complement strand
TGAGATCCACCGTTTCAACAAGGCTCAGCAGGACGCTTTTCTGCCGTTTGTGGAAAAGGGCAGCATCGTGCTGATCGGTGCAACAACAGAGAATCCTTCCTTTGAAGTCAACGGAGCTCTTCTGTCCAGATGCAAGGTCTTCGTCCTGAAACAGCTGAATGAACAGCAGATCGTTTCTCTGTTAAAAAGAGCGATCGAGGATCCTAGAGCCTTTCAGAGACAGAAGATCACGATCGCCGAGGAAGATCTTTATTTCATAGCCGGCTTCTGCAACGGCGACGCCAGGATGGCTTTGTCTACTCTGGAGATGGCCGTGCTCAACGGCGACGTTTCAGAAGAAGGCATCACGGTTGGGAAGCAGATCATCGAAGACATCACTTCCAAGAAATCTTTCCTCTATGACAAGAAGGGCGAGGAACACTACAACATCATTTCTGCCTTACATAAATCCATGCGTAACTCCGATCCGGATGCGGCTGTCTACTGGCTCGCAAGAATGCTGGAAGCCGGAGAAGATCCGCTCTACGTCGCCAGAAGAGTCATCCGTTTTGCCTCGGAAGACATCGGTCTTGCCGATCCACAGGCTTTAAAACTCGCGGTAGCTGCCTATGATGCCTGCCACTATATCGGCATGCCGGAATGCACCGTCAATCTCGCGGAAGCCGTCATCTACATGTCCATGGCTCCGAAGTCCAATGCGACCTACATCGCTTATGAAAGAGCCAAGGCGGATGCTGTGGGGATGTTGAATGAACCGGTTCCGCTGGTCATCAGAAACGCTCCGACCAGACTGATGAAAGATCTGGATTACGGCAAGGGTTATCAGTATGCCCACGATACCGAGGAGAAACTCACCAATATGCAGTGTCTCCCGGATTCCTTAAAAGATCGGGAATACTATTCCCCTGGCAATCACGGCGTAGAAACCAGGATCGCTGAGCGACTGAAACAGATCAAGGAATGGAAGAAGGAACATCAGGATAAATAAAAACAGCCATATTCATGGCTGTTGTTTTTTGATCGGATGGACATCTTCGGCCAGAGCCTGTGCCATCTCCTCTTCGCTGATATAGCGGTTATTCACCATTGTCTGCAGGACCCATTCCTGCCTTTCTTTTGCTCCATCATAACCGGTAGAAAGCTGGTAGATCGCCGGAGCGTTCGGGATCCCTGCCAGGATGGTGGCCTGCCCCAGACTCAGGTCATCTGGATCACAGCCGTAGTATCCCTTTGCCGCTTCCCTGATTCCCCAGTATCCGTCACCGTAGTAGTTCATGTTCGCATACAGGGCAAAGAGCTCTTCTTTCGAGTATTTCTTCTCCAGCGCAAAGAGAATAAAGATCTCAGCTGTTTTCTCTTCCAGTCCGGAAACATATCCTTCCATGTACAGGTTCTTTGCGATCTGTTCCGTGATGGTTGATCCGCCCTCTACGAAATCCTTCGCCAGAAAGTTGTGGTAGAGAGCCCGGCACAAGGCGATCAGATCATAGCCCTTTCTTTCAAAGAAACGCTTGTCTTCCACCGAGATCACCGCATGAACGAAATCTTCATCGATCTCTTCATACGATACATATTCCGTATTTCCGGTATAGTCGCCCGTAGCTTCTTCCAGCGGAACTTCATCCAGTTCTCTCCGGTAACGGACATAACCCTGTCCGAACAGCGTCACAAGAGCCGTCAGCACACATAGAGACAGTGCCCCGAAAATCCTTGTGAGTTTTCTTGTCATTCCAGATTCAGCTTACGATCCAGAATAAACCAGGTTATGAAAGCGTAGACGGCTGCAAAGATGATCGGCGGAATAATCAGGATCAGATCATCGGTAAATACGTGAGCCGGGGCTGTAAATCTTTCAGACAGATTGACCAGTCCAACCCACAGGAAGGAACGAAGCACACAGACCACGATCAGGAAAGCGACCGCAACCAGTTTCTGATTCCTGCTGAAGAGATGACCGACCGCTGTGGCGGCATAAATCAGACAGACTGAGGAGATCATTTCCAGGATCAGGAACGCAACGATCTGCAGAACAGTCACCAGCACTTCTTTTTCAACCACACCAAGAGCCTGGAACACTTCATGGAAGAAATAAGCGACTTCCTTGATGCTTCCCATAACCGCTCCCATGATCAGCAGACATACACATAGCATCAGTCCCTCGATAAAGGCCCAGATGATCGCATTGATCACTTTTGCCAGGATATGTTTTGCCGTACTTACCGGCAAGGCGAAAGACAGATAGCCTTCGTTCTTCAATAAACCGTTCGAGAACCTTGTGACCACAAGGATCACGCTGGCGATGATCGAACCGTTCAAAGCCGCAACAAACAGGAACGCAAAGATCGAAAACAGCAGTCCCTGGTCGAAGTTGAACTTGACCATCAAGGAGAATACGATCGTTAATGCGATCAAGGCGACATAAATCGGACATAAACTTCTGAACATTGCCTTGAAATCATATTTAATCAGTTTGCCTAACATTTGAACACCTCCCTGAAATATTCGTCGACGCTCTTGCCGGTAGTATCGCGCAGTTCATCGACATTCTGATGCAGAACGACTTTTCCTTCTTTCAGGAATATCGCTTCATCCAGTATGTTCTCCACGTCCGCGATCAGATGTGTTGAGATCAGTACTGTAGCCGTCTCATCATAATTTGAAATGATCGTCTTTAAGATATAGTCTCTGGCAGCCGGATCGACTCCCGCAATCGGTTCATCCAGCAGATACAGCTTCGCATGTCTGGACATCGTCAGGATCAGCTGTACCTTTTCTTTCGTACCCTTGGACATCTTCTTCAAAGGCATATCGTAATCGATGCCGAGCGAATTCAGCATTTCCTGCGCTCTTTCCACATCGAAGTCGCCGTAGAAGTCCTGATACATCTTCACCAGATCTTTTGTTCTCATCCAGTCAGGAAGATAGTTCCTGTCCGGAAGATAGGAGACCATAGCCTTGGTTTCCGGACCCGGTTCCAGTCCGCAGATCGTGACATTTCCTTCACTCGGTACCAGCAGTCTGGAAGCCAGCTTGATCAGCGTCGTCTTGCCGGAGCCGTTTGGACCCAGCAGACCGATGATCTTCCCTTCTTCCAGCTTCAGATCGACATGATCCAAAGCCTTTACTGTACCGTATGTTTTACTTAAACCGTTACATACCAGTGTTTCCATTATTCATCCCTCCATTTACTGAGAACATCTCTGATCTTCTTGTCATCCATTCCCAAATCTCTTAAACGTCTAAACAGTTCCCTGATATAGAAATCGCTTAGATCCTTACGCAGTTCCTCTATCTTCTCATCATCGATACTGACAAACCGTCCGCTTGTCCTTTCACTCTGTACAAGTCCCTGTCTTTCCAGTTCGGCATAGGCTCTTTGTACCGTGTTGGGATTTACACCCGCATCATAAGCGAGGTCCCGGACAGCCGGAAGCTTATCTCCGGTTTTGTATTTGCCGGAAACAATATCGGTTTTTACTTCTTCAATGATCTGAAGATAAATCGGTGTATCATCAGAAAATTTCCAACCCATAGTTACCTCTCTTTTGTATTAATACACTAATACAATAACACGCGCATTGATCCTTGTCAAACGTTTTTTATTTTTTATCGGGATGTGTTAAAGCTCTTATACAGAACGAAATCAATAGTGTTAGAATAGAAGCAGATCATTACAGGAACAGTCAATGAAAAAATTAAGCGATAAAAGATGGTTTCTTCTTACCGAACTGCTGATACTGACGGTCACGGCTTTTTCCTGTTTTATCCTCGGGATCCGTCTTTTTAACAAACCGAACAACACATTGAACGCCATGTACAACGCTGGAATAGACGTCATGGGTTCTTTCATCTGCGTCATGCTGTTCTTTGGCTGTACCGGCGACAGAAAGAGCGAGATCGAAGACTCGACCCGCTGGTTCATCATGCTGATCGGTCTAACCAGCTTCTCCTTCTTTATCAACGAGTGGGAATGCTATGTTTTTGGCATGGCGAAATATCGCACCTGGTGTCTGGTCATGAACGGACTGACCAAGATCATCGACTTCGCTCTGGTTTATTATTTCTATCGTTATGTACGTACCGTTCTGGAATTCAAAGGAAAAACGGCTTCCCGCTTTGACCGTATCGTAGCGATCCTGCTGATCCCGGCAGTCCTGCTGATCATCGTAAACATGTTCGTACCGATCTGTTTCAGCGTCGATGCGGACGGCGTTTTCCAGAAAGAGAAGTGCTACTGGCTGGTAGACCTTTATCTGATCTGCGTGGCTCCGCCTACTACTGTTTTTGTATTGAAAAGCAATGCTTCCGCAAAACAGAAGACCGTTGCCATTTCTTTTATCCTCATTCCGATCGTTCACTATCTGTTTACCAAAGGTGCGCACGGTTATGCTACCCAGTACGGTTCCGTTCTGGTTGCGATCGTTCTGATCTACAGTGTTCTGTTCTCTGATCGAAGCGTGAAACTCGCTTCAACCAAGACGGAACTCTATACGGCTACAAAGATCCAGAAGTCCATGCTGCCGCATGTCTTTCCTCCTTTCCCTGACCGCAAGGAGTTCAATATCTATGCATCCATGGATCCGGCAAAAGAGGTCGGCGGCGATTTCTATGATTTCTTCCTGATCGATGACGATCATCTGTGTGTCGTTATTGCCGACGTTTCCGGGAAAGGTGTTCCTGCCGCCTTGTTTATGATGGCTTCCAACATCGTCATTCAGGGCGTTGCCTCTACGGGCGTTTCTCCGGAAGAGATCCTGACAACCGCCAACAAGAAGATCTATTCCCACAACCCGTACGACATGTTTATTACGGTGTGGCTGGGCATCCTGGAAATCTCTACCGGGAAGCTGACGGCTTCCAATGCCGGACACGAATATCCGGCTATCATGCGGGCAAGAGGCAATTTTGAATTATTGAGGGATCGGCACGGCATGGTTATCGGTGCCATGGACGATTCTTCCTATACCGGCTACATGCTGCAGCTGGAACCGGGAGACAAAGTGTTTGTCTATACCGACGGCGTTCCGGAGGCTACCGATAAAAACAGCGCCATGTTTGGAACCGAAAGAATGCTGGAGGCTTTAAACAAGGAACCGGATGCCGATCCGGAAAAGATCCTGAAGAACGTCCAGGATAGCGTTGACGGTTTTGTCAGGAATGCGGAACAGTTCGATGACCTGACGATGCTATGTCTGGAATATAAAGGATAATAAAAGATCTGCTTACAAATCTTTTTAATTCCAACATCCATTCAGGATGTTTTTATTTCTCTATCAGGCACACCGCGTCCGGTACATCGATCCTGTCGATCTCTTCCTCGAGCTTTCCGTCTTCATCGATCCTGAAGGATACGACCTGGTTTGAGAATCGGTTGGCGCACAGCAGTGTATCACCGGTCAGGATGAAGTCTCTTGGATGTTCACCTTTGCAGGATGCCGTCTGGATCAGCTTGACATCTTCGTCCTTTACGGCCAGTACCGAGATCAGATCCTTTCCTCTGGTAGAAACATACAGACGTTTTCCGTCTTCGCTCATCCGTATCGCGGCTGTTCCTTCGGTGTTGCGTTCTCCGTTTTCCAGCAGCCCTGTACAGCCTGTAATCTGAAAAGAATCCGTACGGATCACAAAGAGTTCGTTTGACAGTTCTGACACAAGATAAAGATGCTTGCCGTCTTTAGAAAAGATCCCGTGTCTTGGCCCGCTTCCCTGCGGGAAGACGATCTCTTTTTTATAATTCAGATCTTTATCGTAGATCATTACCTTATCCAGAAACAGGCAAGGTATCAGGATCAGATCCTCCCGGAACAGCACCTGGTGACATCCGGCTTTCTTTCTGATTTCAACAGTTTTAATCAGTTCCAGGTGTTCTTCGTTTGCGTTCAGGACGCTGAATGTTCCGGTGTGATAGTTGGCGGTATAAAGCTTTCCTTTATGATATGCGATATAGCAGGATGTCACGTCCTCAAAAACCAGATTGTCTTTGATTCTTCCGTCTTCACCGATGAGCGCCACGCCCGAGCCCTGTTCAAAGTCGCAGACGGCGGCGATGTCTTTTCTGCAGCTGCAAAGGTATTTCGGATTATCGATCCGGCAGAAAAGTCCGGAATCGCTCAGCTTTCCTTCTTCCCAATTAAAACGGTAGATCCCTTCGCTTCCTTTACCGGTATAGGTTCCGGCATAAACGGTCTTCTTCATTCTTCGCACAGCTTTCTGATCAGGTCTTTCAGTCCTTCCAGGATTTCCAGCTGTTCATCGCTGATCGCTGTATTGCTTCGGACGTGACTGTC
>JAFZQL010000189.1 GCA_017620435.1 Erysipelotrichaceae bacterium | reverse complement strand
GCAGATCATCCTCCTGAAGAAAAATCCCGCTCAGCTGCACTTCTGTGATCATGTTCTATTTCTTCAGTGTGTCTCTAAAGACGTAGTATTTCTGATAGATAAATTCCGTCACCAGGTTTATCAGCATGTTTATTCCCGTTACCAGATACTCGTTCCACCACATAGATACCAGCTTGTTGCCCAGCAGTGTAGATAGCGGCGTGAAGACGCAATAGTAGGCAAACACCTTCAGCATGGCTACCGGAACATTGGATGCCGACTGGAAGGTGAACTTCCGGTTCAGGGTAAAGTTCCAGAGAACGGACAGGATCAAAGAGATCAGATAGCTTGGCCACCATTTCAGTTTCAGCAGTTCATTCAGCAGCGTAAAGGAAACGATCTGAATGATTCCCGCGGAGATGGAGAAGAGGGTGAATTTCAGCGTCTGTAAGAGTTCTTTTTTATTCATGTTGGTCCTCCCTGATGTAGCGGTCGGCTTTTGAGAGCACTTCTCTCATGTTGTCAAAAGTGATGGTCCGATAAGCTTCTTCATACGGAAACAGAAGGATCTCGTCGACTTCTTCTTCCTGTTTCCGGTAATCCTGATCAGAGAATTCGCCGATGAAATAAACGGCCTGCTTTTCGATCCCGTTAGGCATGATGTAGTTCAGATCCTCTCTGAAATCCGTATCAGCTTCAATGTCCAGACCCACTTCTTCCCGGATCTCTCTTTCCGCGGCTTCTTTTAAAGTTTCACCTTTTTCCAGATGACCTTTCGGAAAACCGTAGTTGCCATGGAAATCCCTGATCAGCAGATACAGGACCTCGTCCTGTTTCCTTGTATAGAGCACTGCACCGGCACTGATTTCTTTCATACCTGTATTATAAAGCCTTTTATTACACATTGGCATTGCAAAATATCCGGTTCATTATAGAATGAAAGTATGAAACTGCTGATGCTGATCAATGCCAAATCAGGCATGAAAAATTCCAAGGCGCATCTTCTGGATGCGATCGATATCTTCTGCAGGAACGGCTACACGGTCACGACCTATGTGACCCAGTCGAAAAACGACGCGGAAGAATATCTGCTGAAGAACAGAACGAAATACGACGTGGTCTGTGTCTTCGGCGGAGACGGTACGATGAATGAAGTCAGCAATGCCCTGATGCGCAAGGAATACAAGCCTCTGCTGGGCTATTTCCCGAGCGGTACGATGAATGACTTCGGTTCGAATTTCGATCTGGGAAATGATCCGAAAGTAATAGCCGAACGGATCGTTCAGATGAATGAGAAGCCTTTCGATGTCGGCCTGTTCAATGACCGTTACTTCAATTACGTGGCGGCTTTCGGCGCGATGTGCGACGTACCGTTTACGACCGACCGCAGTGCCAAGGAAGCACTGGGCAATATCGCCTACATGTTGGAAGGCATCAGCCATCTGCCTGACATCAAGAAGATCCCGGTGAAGTATTCCATCAACGGGAAGGATTATAAACGCAACGTTCTGTTCGGCCTGATCTATTCCGGAAACAGAGTGGCCGGAATGGAGCTTGAGGATAAGAAGAGAGCCCCTGTGGATGACGGAAAGTTTAATGTGCTGATCGTGGACTACATTCCATCGATCTTCGAGATATCGGACCTGTTCAGTTATCTGCTGCAGAAGAATCAGCTGATTCACCGCTATCAGACCGATCACATCACGCTGGAATTCGAAGATGACGACGTCATCTGGACTCTGGATGGAGAAGAAGCGAAAACAGAAAACAGAAAAGCGGACATCAAGATCATAAATAAAGCACTCAGGCTGCTTGCCTGAGTGCTTTTTCTTTCATAATCTGTTTTCCTGATTATTTCAGTAAACCGGTCAGAAGTCCTAAGAGTTCTGTGCCGTCTGCCTGAGCGGTAGTCGTCTGCTTCTGGCTGGTTCCGCCAAGAAGTGTTCCGAGCAGATTGCCCAGGTCGGCGCTATTCGACTGCTTCTTGTTGGAAGTTGCAGCTGAAGTCAGCAGCGAACCAAGCAGGTTGGTTGCCAGATCGGAACTCTGGTTTGTCTGTGTCTGGCTTGTTCCGCCAAGCAGGCTTCCTAACAGGGAAGCAGGTGAGCTTGACTGTGTTGAAGTTGTGCCGCTGAGCAGACCGAAGACATCGGTAAGATCGATACCGTCGGAGAGGTCAACGCCGGAAGTCTTTTTCTTCTTTGCGGTCGTCTGAGGTTTTGCTGCCGTTGTCGTTGCCGTTGAAAGGCTGTTGAGCAGAGCCGGAGCGATGCTGTTAAGAACGCTGTTGACTTCCTTGGCAGTCAGGTTGCTTTCTTTTGCCAGGTTGTTGACGATAGCGTTCTGGTCCTGACCCAGGATGTGGGCAATGATCTTGGCACCGTCATCGGTGTCGGCGTTTGCGATCTGCTGAGAAACGGTCTGTGTGCTGGTGTGCTGTGTCAGAGCGCCTAACAGTGACTGAGCGCCATCCTTCTTGGATGCGTTCTTGGTCATATAGCTGATCAGCAGAGGTACGGCTACCATCAGAAGCTTGGAAATCGTCTTGGACGATACGCCGGTCTTCTTGGATACGGAGCTGACGGAATCATTGGTCGTCAGGGTACCCAGTAATAACTGTAATAGATTCATTATGATCCTCCTTTAAATCATTCACATGGATTAAATGCATGTTTATACTATTATTTTAATTCATTTATTCGATAAAAATAAATAGTAATTTCACATGCCGGCTGAAATCAATCGATCGGCTTTCGCTGGCAAAATGTGATAATATAATTTATATGTTTGACCTGTTGAGAAAATATACGAAAGACGGTTTATCGGCTGCCATACTCGGCCCTGTTTTTACGGTTTTTGAGGTCATTTTTGATGCGCTGATCCCGCTGGTCATGAAGGATATCATCGATACCGGTATCTATGAACTGAACGGGGATATGAACTATATCGTAAACAAGGGTCTTCTGATGGTCGGTCTGGCTCTGGCGGCGGCGATCGCCGGTGCTTTGAGCGGTCTGGCTTCTTCGGTTTCTTCGACCAGATTCGTCAGGAATATCCGTAGGGCGATGTTCGAGAAGATACAGACCTACAGTTTTGAGAATATTGAAAAGTATCCTGTTCCGACGGTTGTCATGCGTCTGACGACGGATATGAGAATGCTGAGAATGGCATATGTCAGCATCGTCAGAATGCTGATCAGAGCGCCGTTCAATCTGCTTATCAGCGCCTATTTTGTCTATAAGATCAACAGGAAACTCTCGCTGATCTTTCTGTTTGCCGTTCCTATTCTGGGTACGGGACTGATATTCATCTACATCAAGGCCCATCCGCGTTTCAGACAGATGATGCTGCAGTTCGATGCTCTGGATGGAAATCTTGAAGAAAACATCGAAGGCATCAGAGTCGTCAAGACTTTTGTCAGAGAAGAATACGAGAAAGAGAAGTTTGAACGTTCTTCCGCCAACGTGGCCAAGGCACAGCGTTTTGCCGAGCGGATCGTCATCATCGACAGACCGTTCTTTGAGCTGGTGATGTATGTCTGTATGATCCTGATCGCCTGGATCGGCG
>JAFZQL010000188.1 GCA_017620435.1 Erysipelotrichaceae bacterium | reverse complement strand
GACAGGAGATTATGACCGTTACGAAGAAGGAGGATCCGTATTCATGGATTACCGCAACAGTCTAGACGATCAGAATCTGATCATCTACGGCCATCATTTTGCCAGAGACTATGATCCTTCCGGATCGAAACAGTTTACTCCATTGGACATCCTTTTAGAAAAAGAGAACTATGAGACTAACAGCAGCCTGAAACTGATCCTGGAAGACGAGATCCGAAATTATGAAATCTGTGCCGTACTCATCATTGATGCTACAGATGAAAAACAGCTGCAGATCGCAAGGACCGATCTGAACTACGATCTGTCAGGAAACCATGATCCGGATTATTATGAAAACTATTTAGAATTGATCCGGAATCATTCTGCCTATGACACAGGAATACAGATCGAACCATACGATAAGCTCCTGACTCTGTTCACATGTATCGAACACCGGCCTGATTTCAGACAGGCTATCATCTGTAAAGAAATACACAGGGAGATTTATGGCAAGAAAAAAGGCACCTTAGGTGCCTGAGCGATTCTCTTAGTCTAATGTCGCAACAGCTTTAGCTAAACGAGCTTTATGTCTTGCAACATAGTTTTTATGTTTTAAATGGCTTGTTGCAGCTTTGTCCAGAAGTGCGTTCGCGTCATTGAATGCTTTGACGGCAGCTTCCTTATCGTTGGCAGCTACGGCAGCGTTGACTTTCTTGATCGCAGTCTTCAGTCTTGACTTTTCAGAACTGTTCTTTAAGTTCGCTTTAGCATTTGTCAGAGCTCTCTTCTTTTGAGACTTAATATTTGCCATATATCCTCCTTTTCGATTTGCTTATTTATTATAAGCAAATAAGCTGAAAAATGCAATAAATAGCATAAATCTTTAAAAAGAAAGAATACAGACGATGTTTCATGTCCTTAGGAAACAGGAAACCGTACAAAAAAGCATTATAATTGAATTAAGTGATTTCTCAATCAGACAATACGGGAGAAAGAATGAATGATGAAAAAAAGAGGTCTTATTAAAATGCTGCTGCTGATGTCCATGTTTACGGTGATCTGCGGATGTGCCGCGGATACCTCAAAAAACGAAATACCGTCATCGGATGACGGAATCCGTTATTCCGATGATGCATCCGGCTTCGTCCTGCTGGCGGAAGCCGTTCCGGATGTCATTCTTGAGATCCGTTACTATTCGACCTACAATTTTGTCGGCGACAGGATAAACGGCTATGAAGAACCGGTAGCGATCCTGAGCAAAGAAGCGGCAGAAGCGCTAAAGGAGGTCAGCGACGAGCTGATCGCAAAGGGCTACCGTCTGAAGATCTTCGATGCCTACAGGCCGCAGAAAGCGGTGACACACTTCATGAACTGGGCTCTGGATAAAGACGATATCCGCATGAAGGAATACTTCTATCCGGAACTGGAAAAGGATGTCCTGTTCCCGCAAGGCTATATTGCGGAACACTCCGGTCACAGCAGGGGAAGCACCGTAGATCTGACTCTTTTCGATATGACGACAGAGAAAGAGGTCGATATGGGCGGAACCTTTGACTATTTCGGAGAACTGAGTCATCCCGACTATACTGGCATCAGTGAAGAACAGTACGTCAACAGGATGCTTCTGCGGGAAGTGATGCTGAAACACGGCTTTAAGCCTCTGCCGGAAGAATGGTGGCACTTTACGCTGGAAAACGAACCGTATCCCGATACCTACTTTACTTTCCCGGTAAGCTCCGCCTCCATCAAGTAATAAACTGAAACATCCTCTTTCCAGGATGTTTTTTCTTCATATCCCGGATAATGTATAATAGTAGTGTTATGGAATACAGACAAAGGATCGTATTCATGGGTACGCCGAAGTTTGCCGCAGATATTCTCAAGGGGCTTCTAGAAGCCGGTTTTAAAGTCGTAGGCGTCGTTTCCCAGCCGGATAAGGTATTTGGCAGGAAACATGTTTTAAAGCCTTCAGAAGTCAAGGAAACAGCTTTAGAATTCGGTCTGCCGGTCATTACACCTGAAAAGATCCGCAACGATTACGAAGAGATCCTGAAACTGGATCCGGAACTTATCATCACGGCCGCCTACGGGCAGATCATCCCGAAGGAACTGCTGGAATATCCGAAATATCATTGCATCAATACCCACGGCTCCCTGCTTCCGAAGTACCGGGGAGCTTCCCCGATACAGACAGCCATCATGAATGGAGAGACGGAAAGCGGGATGACCATCATGTACATGAATGAAAAGATGGATGAAGGGGATATCCTGTATCAGGAAACGATCGATATCGGTATTCATGATACAGCTTCGATAATGTTCGACAGAATGAGCAGGCTTGCTCTGGATATGCTTCTGAAAATACTGCCGGATATCTTTGAAGAAAAAACAGAACCGGTTCCGCAGGATCACAGTCAGGCTACATATGCCCGTCTGCTGGATAAAGAAACGGAACATATTGATTTTAGAAAGAATACCTTCACCGTATACAATCACATCCGCGGACTGCTGGATCAGCCAGGATGCTACTTCATCATGAAAGACAGGAAATACAAGATCGAAGAAGCCTTCTTTGAACTCAACGATAATACGAAACCCGGTGTATTTATAGGACTGGAAAACGATTATCTGCGTCTGGATTGTAATGACGGTTTTATAAAGGTTTACCGGATCAGACCGGAAGGAAAGGGTTCAATGGATGCCAGATCGTTCTACAACGGTACAGGCAGAACATTGGCAGGTGAACAGCTTGGATAAGAACAGAATCAGGAATTTTTCCATCATTGCACATATCGACCACGGCAAGTCGACGCTTGCCGACAGGATCCTGGAACTGACGGAGACTGTATCAAAAAGAGAGATGCAGGATCAGATCCTGGATTCTCTTGATCTGGAACGCGAAAGAGGGATCACGATTAAGCTGAATGTCGTACAGCTCAAGTATCATGCCAAAGACGGTCAGGACTATGTTTTCCATCTGATCGATACTCCGGGACATGTGGACTTTTCCTATGAGGTTTCCAGGTCTCTGGCGGCCTGCGACGGCGCCATCCTGGTGGTGGATGCTTCTCAAGGCATTGAAGCCCAGACATTGGCCAATACCTATCTTGCTCTGGACAACGATCTGGAGATCCTGCCGGTCATCAACAAGATCGATCTGCCTAGTGCAGATATCGAGAGAACAAAGAAAGAGATCGAAGACGTGATCGGTCTGGACTGTTCCGATGCACCTTGCATCTCGGCGAAAACAGGGCAGAATGTTGAAGATGTTCTGGAAGGGATAGTTAAATACCTTCCGTGTCCGAAAGGAGAGACAGAAAGACCTTTAAAAGCCCTGGTATTCGATTCCTACTATGATTCCTACCGCGGTGTCGTGGTTTTCATCTGTATCAAGGACGGAAGCGTAAAACTGGGCGACAAGATCAG
This sequence comes from Erysipelotrichaceae bacterium, assembly GCA_017620435.1. Classification (GTDB taxonomy): domain Bacteria; phylum Bacillota_I; class Bacilli_A; order Erysipelotrichales; family Erysipelotrichaceae; genus Colivicinus. Next base: position 982 of record JAFZQL010000188.1, on the reverse strand, counting down.
GTTCATGCAGACGGGAACGGTCTATGAGGTGACGGAAGTCGGCGTCAAAACGCCGAATGAAGTCAAGAAAGGTTCCCTTTCTGCCGGTGAAGTCGGCTATCTGTGCGCTTCGATCAAGTCCATACAGGACATCCATATCGGCGATACGATCACTTTAAACGAGAATCCGTGTGAAGAAGCGTTACCTGGCTATCGGAAAATGAATCCGATGGTCTACTGCGGAATGTATCCGACCGACAACAACAAGTACAACGATCTGCGGGACGCCTTGCAGAAGCTGCAGCTCAACGATTCCAGTCTGACATTTGAAGCGGAATCCTCTAAGGCTCTGGGTTTTGGTTTCCGTCTGGGTTTCCTCGGCCTGCTGCACATGGAAGTGGTCCAGGAAAGACTGGAAAGAGAATACAATCTGAACCTGATCGCTACGGCTCCATCAGTCATCTATAAAGTCACCTTGACCGATGGAACAGTGAAATACATCGACAATCCTAGCCTGATGCCTGAAAGCAATCTGATCGAATACATCGAAGAACCGTATGTAGAAGCTTCGATCATGGTTCCTAACGAATACATGGGAGCCGTTATGCAGCTGTCTCAGGACAAAAGAGGCGTATACAAGGACATGATCTACATCGATACCAACCGTAACCAGCTGGTCTACGACATGCCTTTGAGTGAGATCATATTCGAATACTTCGATAAACTGAAATCCGTATCCCGCGGCTATGCCTCTTTGGACTACGCATTAACGGGATACCGTAAATCCAATCTGGTCAAGATGGATATCCTGATCAACGGGGAAGTGATCGATGCCCTGAGCATCATCGTACACCGCGATTTTGCCTATAAACGCGGACAGGCGATCACCGTCAAACTGAAAGAGATCCTGCCGAAGCAGCAGTTCGAGATCCCCATCCAGGCTGCCATCGGCAATAAAGTCCTGGCCCGTACCAATATCAAATCCTTAAGAAAGGACGTTCTG
>JAFZQL010000187.1 GCA_017620435.1 Erysipelotrichaceae bacterium | reverse complement strand
CTCGAAGAAGAACTGACCTGGGTCAGATCCGTCTCCGATACCGCCAACGGCAAAGTCAATGGCACAGCCAAGATCGATTTCGAAACCTATGTACAGATGACCTACTTCGACAGGATCCTTGCTTACGGAAACCAGCGGCTGAATATCATGTCGAACGGACAGTATGAATTCGTCAGAGGCGAAAAGGGTCTGGATCTGAATATCATCGATCATGTGAACGGATCGCAAAGAGAAGTATCGACCTTATCAGGCGGGGAATCGTTCATGGCGTCCCTGTGTCTTGCTTTAGGCATGTCGGATGAGGTGCAGGCTAGAGCCTCTTCGGTCCATATCGATGCGATGTTTGTGGATGAAGGATTCGGTTCTCTTGATGACAACGCCATAAACAACGCTTTGGAAGCGCTGAAGGATCTCACAGGCACAGACAAGCTAGTGGGCATCATCTCTCACGTCAAGGAACTGCAGGAAAGGATCGACAGCCAGATCGTCATCCGGAAAGAGAGATCCGGGGGAAGCAGGATCGTATATGAAGCGTGATCCTTTCATTGATATCGAGGAACTCAGAGAAGAACTGAGAATCTATTACGGCACGGCAGCCATAGTCATGGGGGATGGAGATCTGTTTGCTTTTCCGCCTGCGTTATCAGAAATGGCCAACGTCGATGATCTGAGCGATGATGAGATCATTGAAGCAGCGGAAAGACTCGGAATCATTTAGTATTTCCCGGCACTTCAATTCAGACATATAGGATTTGCATATATCGGCGAAATCCTGTATGTCTTTTTTATTAATCAGCGCAATAATCCATCAGTTTATGAGGATTTTTTCATTTTCCTGTGAATTATGTATAGAAGGGAAAGAGATCCTGTGATCTATCCCTATCTAAGGAGGTATTCACATGAAAAACGAGATCGTCCTTTTTGAAGATGGTGATGTCAGTATCGAGGTTCAGGTATCGCCTGAACAAGAAACGGTATGGCTGACAAGAAATCAGATCGCAGAGTTATTTGATCGTGATGTAAAGACGATAGGGAAGCACATCAGCAACGCTTTGCGAGAAGAGCTTGGTGAAGAAGTGGTAGTCGCAAAATTTGCGACTACCACTCAACATGGTGCTATTAAGGGCAAGACTCAAACGCATATGACGGAATATTACAATCTTGATGTCATCATTTCTGTCGGTTATCGGGTCAAATCTCAAAGAGGCATTGCTTTCCGAAGATGGGCGAACAGCGTACTGAAAGATTATGTGCTGAAAGGCTACGCCCTGAATAATAAGAGACTTGAAGCCCTGAACAGGACCGTAGAGATACAAAGCAAAATGATCTCGTCTCTAATAGAGACGCCTCAGGATGAGGTGTATGAGGTCGTAGGAAGATATACGGATGCCCTGACGCTTCTGGACGAATATGATCATCATGAGCTGAAAAGACCGGAAGGCAATGATGCCACCTATCGTATAGACTATAAGGAGTGCAGGGAACTGATCGATTCCATCGCTGCAGATTCGGATATCTTCGGTATCGAAAAAGAAAGAGGCAAGCTGGAAGGGATCCTTGCCGCCGTCTATCAAAATGTATTCGGCACGGAAGTCTATCCTTCTTTAGAAGAGAAAGCGACCAATCTTCTCTACTTCTTAATCAAGGACCATCCTTTCATCGACGGAAACAAGAGGATAGGAGCCACTGTCTTTCTTGAATTCCTCAACAGGAATCATTCGTTATTCAAAGAAGGAAGACAGATCATCTCCAACAGCGCACTTGTTGCGATCACACTGATGGTCGCGGAATCCGATCCGAAAGAGAAGGAGATCATGATCACATTGATCATGAAGTTTCTGATGGAATGACAATAGGAAACAGATGAAAAAACATGGAACTGAAAACACAAATCAGTAATAAAAAACCGTGCATCGGATCGACACACGGCTTATGTTGGTATTTGATTTTATTGTTACTCGATCGTTACGACCTGCTTGGATTCAATGGACTTCTGTTCCTTGGATGGCAGTACGATATTCAGCATGCCATTCTCGAATTTTGCCTTGATATCTTCAGCCTTGATATTCTCGCCGACATAGAAGCTTCTTGAGCAGGAACCGAACCTTCTCTCGGATCTTACCAGATTACCTTTGGCATCCTTTTCTTCATTGGACATATTATGGGTTGCTTTGATATTCAGGTAGCCATCGACGATATCCATCTGGACATCCTCTTTATCATAGCCAGGCAGTTCGATATCAAGATTGTAGTAGCCATTCTTTTCGTAGACATCCGTTCTCATCAGATTATCAGAAAAACTTGCTTTCGGGAACAGATCATCAAACATGTCATCAAATACGTTATAGTTTCTTGGATAATACCTCATCTTACCTACCTCCTTATTTACCATGGGATCTAAATCCCTACACCTATATCATATCACGTTGTTTAGCACTGTCAAGTATATAGTGCTAACAAACATGATAAAAGAGTGCTAAACAAGAGAATGCTATAATGGAACAAAGGGAGATTACGAGCAAGATGAAGACCGTATATTCAACGATTCTTGATGCATTTCTGGATAGCT
>JAFZQL010000186.1 GCA_017620435.1 Erysipelotrichaceae bacterium | reverse complement strand
TTCTGTTTGTAACGTTCTATCCGTTCTTCTTTGATCTTGGACTGGATGAATTCTCTTCTTTTTTTGCGTTTGATCCTCTCTACTTCCTGATTCTTCTTCTTTTTGTAGTTCGGTTTCACCTTCTCGTTTTTTCTGTAAAGCGTCTTGACGATCTCTTTCTCACTGAGATCGGTCTTGATCTGTTTTTTCTTGGTCGGATTGCCTGCTTCCTTCCACTGGCCTTTCTTGTATTCTTTGGCGGTGAAACTGATGCCTTTTGAAGCCAGATTCCTGATCTGCGGAATATCCGTTTCTTTATAAAGCAGATAACAGGTTCCGTCTTTCTCGTTTCTTCCTGTTCTTCCGGCTCTGTGCATGTAGAACTGCAGCTGTTTCGGCAGACCGAGCGATACGACATGCGAGATCCCGTCGATATCGATGCCTCTGGATGCGACATCCGATGCGATCACATAGGTGTACTTCTTTGCCTGCAGGTCCTTGATGGCCTTCTGACGGTCTCTGGAATCCAGTCCGCCGTGCAGAAGCAGGGCCTTGATCCCCTTCTCACTTAAATACTGATAGGTATCGTTGGCTTCATCTTTTGTATTGGCGAAAATAAGACATACATACGGCTTGAATCCGCCTAGAATGTCGTAGAGCGTTTCCTTGTATTCCTTATGCTTGCAGTTGACCAGAACATGTCTAATCCTTGGATCTCTTTTTTTATCGCTTACAATTACCGTTTTAGGATTGTTCAGATATTTTCTGACGAAAGCGTGCAGTTCTTCCGGGAAAGTCGCGGAGAAACAAAGGACCTGTGGATCTTTTACCATGTGGGAGAATACCGCATCGATGTCTTCCAGGAAACCGAATTCCAGTGTCATATCGGCTTCATCGATGATATACATCTGAACAAAGTCTACTCTTAAGGCATTGGAAACGAACAGATCCTTGATCCTGCCCGGAGTGCCGATAACGATATGCGGGGTCTTTTCAAGCCTGCTGATGGATCTTGTTTTGTCGGTTCCTCCCGCTACAAGCTGTATTCTCAGCTCAGGCAATACTTCCTTCATCAGCAATGAATTCTGATAGACCTGATATGCCAGTTCCCTGGTAGGTAAAGAAATCAGTACCTGTGTCTTATCGGACTGGGGATTGATCATCTCCATGACCGGGATCAGATAGGCGTGGGTCTTCCCGGTTCCCGTCTTGGATAAAGCGATGATGTCCTTGTGTCCGGAAGTGTATTTTAAAACTTCGTTCTGGACGGCCGTCAGTTCCTTGAATCCGTTCAGTTCGATGAATTTCAGAGTGCTTTCCTTCAGGTTTTTGTTCATACTTATATATTCTACCATATTGTGTATAATGAGTTTATGGAAATCAGGAAAGTGGTCCCGAGCGGCTATTGCAAGGGTGTAGTAAATGCCATACGTCTGGCGAAGAAGACCCGGGAAGAGAATCCGGATGAGAAGATCTATGTGCTGGGGATGCTGGTGCATAATTCCTATGTCTCGAAGGAACTGGCCGATCTGGGGATCGTGACGCTGGATGATACATATGCAAGCAAATCCGATCTGCTTGATCAGATAGACGAAGGGATCGTCATTTTTACGGCCCACGGGATTGCCGATGCAATCAAGGAGAAAGCCCTGGCAAAAGGTTTTCGCTATGTGGATGCGACCTGTGTCGATGTTCTGAAGACGCAGAACATCATTAAGGAATATCTCGACAGGAATTACGATGTCATTTACTTCGGAAAGAAAAGACATCCGGAAGCGGAGGCTGTTCTTGCGATTTCAGACAGAATACATCTTGTGGCCGATGAAGAAGATCTGAACGATCTACAGATCGCTAACGATAAGATATTCCTGACGAATCAGACGACGATGTCCTATCTGGAATTATCCGATCTGATGAAAGCGGCTAAAGCAAAGTATCCCAAAATCGTCATGGAGGGAGAGATCTGCAATGCCACTTCTTCCAGACAGCTCGCTGTAAGCGATCTAGAAGACTGTGATCTTCTTTATGTCGTAGGTGATGTGAAATCCAACAATACCGGTAAACTGGTCGATATTGGCAGAAAAAAAGGAATCAGAAAGGTTTTTCTGATTCAAAGCTATAAAGATATCAGCCATGAAGATCTAAAGGATGTCAATAAGATCTACGTGACGGCCGGAACCTCTACTCCGCCGAAACTGATCGATGAAGTGATCTCTTATCTATCTTCTCAGTCTGCTGATCAGCTTACGGACTGAGATGTCTTCCATGTCAAAGATCTTCTGCGGAATACTGAAACCGACAGAAGCGAAATAATAGACGATTAGCATGATGATTCCCAGTCCTCCCATGATGAGAACATCTTTTAGTCTGCCTGTAATCGAGTTGACATAGTCGAAAGGAATGATGTCATGTATCGCCATGGCAGGAACAACCATAAGCAATGAAGACAGCACAATGAAGATAAAACGGCGTGACGCTTCTTTGATGTTAATATTGAAGTTCTTGCGTAAAGAATAGAAATAAAGGACGATCTGGCTCAGATAATAGAGGCCTGAAGAATAGATCATGCCATAGGCACCGAACAGTCTGACCATCGGGAAGAAAGAAACGAATTTGATCACAAAACTGATGATCAAGGCGATGATCGCATCTTTTCTCAGTTTCAGCGACATCATGATCGAGGAGAAGATCGGTGCGATCGTTCCTAAGAAGATCTGAATGCAGCTGACGGCGAACAGCTTTGTTCCTAACGGAAGATTATAGTTGCCGTACATGATGTAGTAGATATCTTTGGCAAAGAAGATGAATACAGAAATCATCGGAATCAGGATATAGCAGACCGTATCCAGGATCTGATTGATCTGCCGGGTTATCTTTTCATTGTCGTGCTTTTCCAGCGATTCAGCCAGGTACGGAACCATGCCGGAACCGAAGCCTAATGCCAGTACCGAAGGAATATTGGCTATCTTGGCAACATTGGCCTGCAGGATGCCGGATGCGAGTTTGGCGCTCTCGTAGATCGATGGTCCGTTAACCTTGCTCATGTAATCCAGGAAGAACGTCGTGTTGACAAGAGGCCCTGCCGTTCCCAGGAAAGAAATGATGACATATGGGACACCTAGGGTCAGGATCTCTTTCAGGATCTCTTTTTCATTGTGCGATTCTTCATCAGTCTGCTGCCTGGCCAGTTCCTGTACCTCGGCAACGTCTTTCCTGCTTAGGGAAACCGTATAAAGATAGGCGGCGGCTGCGCCTAGGGAGGCCGCTGCGATCGCCGCATAGATTGCCCAGATTTCCTTGAAGGAAAGAAGTTTTACAAAAACATAGGCAAGTACAAGAATCGAGAATACTCTGACAAACTGTTCCAGGACCTGCGAGGAAGCATAAAGGTCCAGACGTTTCAGTCCCTGCACATAGGCTCTGACTGCGCTTAACAGCGGTACGATGATCACGGCGATCGCCAGGATGTTGAACATGATCCTGAGACTGCGGATATCTTCGATCGGAGCGGAAAAACCCAGAGACTGCCTGGAGAGAGGATCGGCGATCAGCAGCAGCACCAGAGCAACAGCGGCCGATAAGCCGACAACGATGCTTGTGCCGGTCTTTCTTACTGTCAGTACGGTCTTGTAGTCGTTTTTGGAGCTGTATTTCGCTACCAGAGAGGCGATCGCGAACGGTATGCCCGCCTGAGAGATCTGCAGAAGCAGATCGTAGTAGGTATAGACGATCGAATAGAAAGCCATATTGGCTTCTCCTGCCAACTGTGACAATGGAGAATAGTACAGCAGTCCCAGGAGTTTGGAAACAAAAATGCCAAAAGAGCTTGTTAAAGCTCCCATCAGCAATGACTGTTTCATTTTCTCTTTGTTCATCTACTGTCCCTCGTAGCTGACATCGAGTTTAAAATACTCGGAATGGGCTGAAGTATGATCGGCGTTCTTGAACTGTACGAAGATATAGAGTGTTGTTTCCGGACTGGAACTGACACCGGATGCCACGATCCCTTTTACGTATCCTTTTTCCGGATTGGACTGATTCGGAATCATATTGTACTTGCTTTTTTCAAAGATACCGACATTGGCAGCCATGTTGTTCAGATAATCAACACCCTTTTCGATTGCCAGCAGTTCGACATCATACATCGCCAGACGGGGATTATCGATCGTAATATAGTAACGGTATCCCCCTTCGATCTTTGCCATGTCGGCATTAATATCAAAATAACTGGATGTCTGTACAAACAGTTCATGTTCCTGAAGCGTTTCGATCATGTAGATGTAACGTTCATTCGGATCTGCTTTTTCTTTTCCTACTTCACTGCAGGAACATAAAAGGATCAGCAGATATAGAAGAGATACGATTTTCTTAAAACTCAACTGCATAATAGAATTTCTTGCCTTTTTTGATTATCGTCAGTTCATGATTGAACGCATCTTCTTTTCTTAAAACATAGTTAAGATCTTTTACTTTTTCACCGTTGACGGAAATCGATGATCCGTTGATCAGGTCTCTGGCTTCTCTGTTGGAACGGCATGCGCCGATGTTTACCAGTGTATTGATCAGAGGTGAACCATCTTCGATAGGAACTCTTTCCAGATCGGCGGTTCCCTGTTTTAGTTCTTCATAGCTAAGATCTTTCAGGTTGCCTTTGAAGAAGGTTTCAGCGATCCTTACGGCTGATTCATATGCTTCCGGACCGTGCAGGAATGTGATTACTTCTCTTGCCAGCGCTTTATGTGCTTCTCTGAGTTCCGGATGTTCACTGTTGGAGACTTCGAGTCTTTCGATCTCTTCTTTCGGCAGGAAGGTCAGAAACTTCAGATAGTCGATGACCTTACTATCTTCGGAATTGATAAAAAACTGATACATTTCATATGCCGAAGTCTTGTTGATGTCCAGCCATATCGCCTTGCCGTTGGTCTTGCCGAACTTCTGTCCGTCTGCTTTGGTCAGTAAAGGCATTGTAAAGCCGTAAGCTTCCTTGCCAAGCTTCTTTCTGATCAGTTCAATACCGGCGGTAATGTTGCCCCACTGATCCTGTCCGGCTACCTGCAGTGTAACATTCCTGGTCTGGTAGAGATGCAGGAAATCGTATGCCTGCATGGTCATGTAGGAGAATTCCGTATAGGTGATACCTTCATCCAGTCTTCTTCTGACAATATCCTTGTTCAGCATGTAGCCGATGTTAAAGAACTTTCCGACATCCCTGAGCCAGTCGATATAGCTGAAGTCTTTCAGCCAGTCGTAGTTGTTTACGACTTCAAAACCGAATATATCGGAAGCCTGTTTCTTAAGACATTCATAGTTGTGTTCGACTTCCTCTACCGTGATCATCGGTCTTTCCGCATCCGGTTTCGGATCTCCGATCAGACCAGTTCCTCCCCCTACCAGCAGGATCGGATTATGTCCGGCATCCTTTAGCCTTTTGGAGATCAGGAATGAGGAAAAATGACCGATATGGAGCGAATCTCCCGTTGGATCGGTTCCGATATAGAAAGTCAGTCCGCCTTTGTTCAGCAGATCTTTTATTTCAGGTGAGGATTCATCTTTGATCAGACCTCTCCACACCAGTTCTTCATAAATTCCCATATATGCTTACCTCTACTGTCTGGTCGTATCCTTTGGTGAATACAGGATATCCAGACACTTTTCTTTTTCTTCAACGTTTTCATCTTTCAGCATCTTTGTCATCAGACGCATGGAGATGGCTCCAAGATCATATGACGGTACGATAAAGGAGCTGATTTCCGGACGTACGGAAGAAGTGTACTTGCTTTCATTCATACAGACGAGTTCCATCTCTTCCGGAATGGCGATCCCATGACCGGTAGCCGCATTCAGTGCAGCAAGAGCCTGAGAGTCTCTGTTTGCGATAAATACCTGATGTTTGTGATTCTTAAAATACGATTTCAGGAACTTATAAGTGGAACGGTTGTCTCTTGATACTGCAACAAAACCGTTATAATCAAGATTATGTTTTCTGAATGCGTCTTCAGCGCCTTTGTGCATGAAAGATGAAACAAGATCGTTACGATAATCCTGAAGGATCGCAATATCGGTGATCCCTTTTTCCAGATAAGCGTCACAGAGCTCATACACCGCTCTTTCATAATCCACGTAAACGGAACAGATATTCTCTGACGAGATCTTGTTTCCGATCACCACCATCGGAATGCTGTATTCTTCCAGCAGTTTGACGGAATCATCGAGATCTTTGTCCGCATAGATGATCACACCGTCGACTCTTGATTTGATGACTTCATCGATGATTTCTTTAATATCGGTCACACCTTCCGTGATCGTATGAAGAAAAACAGAATAATCATAGATCTTGGCGACATCGCACAATCCGTTAATGACTCTTCCGAAAAAGGACACAGAAGTTGAAGGAATGATCAGCCCTACGGTTGTAGTTCTTGACAGCGCCAATCCCTGCGCGATCGCATTCGGGCGATAGCCGAGTTTGGTTATGGCATCTTCAACTCTTTTCTTGGTGTCTTCTTTTACGACGTTAGATCCGTTAATGACTCTTGATACGGTAGCAAGCGAGACATGCGCTTCTTTCGCTACTTCATAAATCGTTACTTTTTTCATTTGTTTTCTCCGCGCGGTGATAGCCAGCTTCTTAAGATCTCTACCGCCTGTCTATCCATAGAATCGGAAGAAAGTCCGGTCAGATCAAGTGCGTTTTTCTTTCCCGGCTCTTGCGTATATCCGTCCGCACGGTCAAAGATGCTTTCCATGCCGGATTCGATGTCATCGGCAAAGCGGGCAGTTTTTTTCTCTTTCTTGTCGATGTTCAGT
>JAFZQL010000185.1 GCA_017620435.1 Erysipelotrichaceae bacterium | reverse complement strand
GGCACTTTCCGCGGGTGATATGTCCTTCACCGGAAACGATTTCCCCGGGTTTGAATCCTTCCACACCCTTACCGACCTCAACAATCTTGCCGACATACTCATGTCCGATCGTCAGTCCGATCGGGATGGTTTTCTGCGCCCAGCGGTTCCAGCTGTAGATGTGTACGTCTGTACCGCAGATGGCGGTCTTCCGTATCTTGATCTTGACATCGTTGTAGCCGACTTCCGGAATCGGAACTCTTTTCATCCAGATGCCTTCTTCGGCCTTTTCTTTCACTAAAGCCCACATTAGATTATCATTCATGATCTGACTCGCTTTCTGTTCTGAAAGCATTCTCCTGTCTTCATTATAATATGAAAACGTACTGTTCATCGTATCGGAAAGAGATATCTGAAACATTTTTAAGGAATCTTCAGATAAGGCTTTCATTATTCTGATATTTCGTTATAATAAAAAAGAAAAAACAGGAGGATATTATGGTTACGATATTTGATCATCCGCTCATTACCCATAAACTGGCGCTGATGCGCATGGAAGACACCGGACACAAGGATTTCCGCGAGAATCTCGACGAGATCGCTTCCCTGATGGCCTACGAGGTCCTGAGAGACCTTCCGACAAAGGAAGTTCATATCACGACACCGATGGGCCCGTGTGATACAAAAATGCTGGACGGAGAGGTCATTCTGGTTCCGATCCTGAGAGCAGGCATGGGTCTGGTCGACGGGATCCTGGATCTGGTTCCTACTGCCAAGATCGGATTCATGGGTGTCTACAGAGATGAAGAGACGCTGAAACCGATCGAATACTTCGCCAAGTTCCCAAAGGAGCTTTCAGAAGGAATCGTACTGGTACTCGATCCGATGCTGGCGACAGGAGGCAGTGCCATTGCTGCGGTTACTAAGGTCAAGGAAAGAGGCGCCAAAAACATCCGTATGGTTTCTCTGGTAGGCGCTCCGGAAGGTGTGAAGGCATTTACGGAGGCACATCCGGATGTCGATCTGTATCTGGCTGCTCTGGATGATCATCTCAACGAGATCGGTTATATCGTTCCCGGTTTGGGAGATGCCGGAGACAGGATCTACGGTACAAAATAAAAAAAAGAAAAGGAGATCTGCCGATCTCCTTTTAAATACGTATTTTTCTGATCTGTTTGGAATGCCGCAGATAGGCGTTGGTGAAGGAACCCGGTAGAGACTTGTCGTTTCTCCAGCTTTTTAAAGTTTCTTTGATGATGACCAGAACGATGTATAAAGAAGCGAAGAACTTGAAAGACGGAGCCGATGCCCTGATCTTTCCGGTCTTCGATCTAACGGCGTTCAGTTCGCCGTTCATCACATTCAGACTGCCGGTCAAAGGTTCTGCCGCCTTCGCGGTCTTTCTCAGACGCATCAGAAAAGCGATCAGTGCAGCCAGTGCGCCTGCGCCAAGCAGGATGTCAAGAATACCGATCAGGTGGTTAACTGTCTTCATACTTCTATTCTACTACTTTCTGTACACATTCTTCACCAATCTTCTCCGGAAGAATGCCCCGGGTGAATTCTTTGATCTTTTCCATCAGTTTCTCATCCTCTAAAGCAAAAACATAGGTGATATCCGTGTCGTATATCGTATCGATCAGAATGGTGCTGTTCCTCAGGAAATGGTCGATCTTGTTGGCGGTCTCGTAGTTCAGAGTCAGGGAATACTTCGGATAGATCCTGTCTTCGACCAGTGTTGCCTGTTTCAGACACTCGCTCACCGCATTGCCGTATGCCCGGATCAGTCCTCCGGCTCCCAGCTTGATGCCGCCGAAATACCTGACCACCAGGGCACAGGTTTCATCCAGCCCGTTCTTGTCCAGAACATTCAGGATAGGCGCTCCGGCCGTCCCGGAAGGTTCTCCGTCGTCGCTGGAACGGCGGATACTGCCACAGATAAAAGCTGAACACACATGCGTCGCATCGTGGTGTTTCTTCCTGATCAAAGCCAGATAAGACCTGTATTCTTCTTCGCTTTTCACGTGTTTCAGATAACAGATAAAACGGGACTTTTCAATGATCGTTGTATTAAAGATTTCTTCTTTCAAATACATATCTCTATTTTAATGAAAATGTGCTAGAATTGGAAATGTTGTGAGGTAGATTATGAGAAGTTTAGAAGAAATCCTGGCTGAACTGGATGCTGCGGAGAAAGAGTATTCCAGGAAATGCGAAGAATACGGCATCGAAGAAAAGGGCCGGAAGAAAAAGGATGAAAACGTTAAAGGGAAGGTAAATTGACCTTCTTTTTAAATACAGTAATGATATAATGAAATTGTATTTAGGAGGATTTTTGTTATGGCTAAAAGGCTGGTTACAGATTTAGATGTTGCGGGCAAAAAAGTCATCGTCAGAGTAGACTTTAACGTGCCTCACAAGGGTGATGTGATCACTGACGACAACAGAGTGGTCGCAGCACTTCCGACGATCAGATATTTACTGGAAAACAACGCGAAGGTCATTCTGCTTTCCCACCTCGGAAAGGTTGATTATAAGAAGACTGAAGAAGAGATCGAAGCGGCAAAGAAAAAGAATGACATGGCCATTGTTGCCAAGAAGCTTCAGGAATACCTTCCTGACAACAGGGTCATCTTCGTCAATGCGACAAGAGGTCCTGAACTGGAAGAAGCAGTCGCCAACATGAAGGAAGGCGAAGTCGTTCTGATGCAGAACACCAGATATGAAAAGGGCGAATCCAAGAACGATGAAGAACTGGGCAAATACTGGGCTTCCCTGGGCGATCTGTTTGTAGAGGATGCTTTCGGATCCGTGCACAGAGCGCATGCTTCAACGGTAGGAATTCCGACACATCTGCCTAGCGCTGCCGGTTTCCTGGTTGAAAAGGAACTGAAGTTCCTGGGTGATGCCGTTGAGAATCCGGTCAGACCGTTTGTCGGTATTCTGGGCGGTGCCAAGGTAGCCGATAAGCTGAAAGTCATCGACAACCTTCTTGAGAAGTGCGATACGCTGATCATCGGCGGAGGCATGGCTTATACTTTCCTGAAGGCACAGGGCAAGGAAATCGGTGAATCTCTGGTAGACGATGAGAAACTCGACTACTGCAAGCAGATGCTGGACAAGGCTGCGGGACTGGGCAAGGAGCTTCTGCTCCCGGTTGATACAGTTGTAGCCGACAGTTTCCCTGATCCGATCGATGCTCCGATCGAAACCGAAGTCGTAGATGCCGATAAGATTCCGGCTGAGAAACAGGGTCTGGATATCGGTCCAAAGACGGCGGCTCTGTTTGCGGAAAAGGTAAAGGCAGCCAAGACAGTCGTATGGAACGGCCCGATGGGCGTATTCGAGAATCCTGTACTGGCCAAGGGTACCAATGAAGTAGCCAAGGCTCTGGCTGAAACAGAAGGCACGACCATCATCGGCGGCGGCGATTCTGCTGCAGCGATCAAACAGCTTGGTTATGCCGATAAGGTTAGCCATGTATCTACCGGCGGCGGCGCTTCTCTGGAATTCCTGGAAGGAAACGGCCTACCTGGTGTTGATATCATCAACGAGAAATAAGGAGTTAATATGAGAAAACCTATTATTGTCGGTAACTGGAAAATGAACAAGACTCCAAGCGAAGCGCTGGAGTTCATGAAGGGTATTGAAGAAGTCCTGACCGGTGAAGAAGCTGCGGACTACGGCGTAGGTGCTCCTTATGTCGATCTGGATGTCTGCGTCAGGAACGCAAAACATCTGATCATTGCGGCTGAAAACTGTAACGAAAAAGATTCCGGAGCCTATACCGGTGAAGTATCTGTACCGATGTTGAAGGAAGTAGGGATTACCTACTGCATCATAGGCCACAGCGAAAGAAGAACCTACTACAACGAAACAAATGAAGCCTGCGCATTGAAGGCCAAGAGACTGCTGGCAGACAATATCATTCCGATTCTTTGCATCGGTGAGACAGAAGCAGAATATGATGCCGGCAAGACTGCCGATGTCATCAAGACGCAGCTGGCCGGTTCACTGGCCGGTCTGGAAGCGCAAGAAGTCGCAAAAATGGTCATCGCTTATGAGCCGATCTGGGCGATTGGAACAGGCAAGTCTGCGACCAAGGAGATCGCGGAAGACTGCTGCAGACTGGTAAGAGATACCGTTAAGGCTTTATACAACGAAGAAACCGGCGAAGCTGTCAGAGTACAGTACGGCGGTTCCGTAAAACCAACGAATATTAAAGAATATATGGCTTGTGAAGATATCGATGGTGCTTTGATCGGTGGCGCTTCACTGAAAGTTGATTCATTTAAGGAAATAATTGACGCTACTAAATAGGAGGAGAAAAACGTATGTCTGCAATTATTGATGTTTATGCCCGTGAGATCATCGATTCACGTGGTAATCCAACGGTAGAAGTTGAAGTTGCTACAGAATCCGGTGCATTCGGCCGTGCTATGGTACCTTCCGGCGCTTCTACAGGCGAAAGAGAAGCTTTGGAATTAAGAGACGGCGATCTGGCCCGTTTCTCCGGCAAAGGTGTATTAAAGGCTGTTACGAATGTCAACGAGATCATTGCTCCGGCTTTGCTGGGCTATGATGTAACGGATCAGGCTCTGATCGACAAGACGATGATCGAACTGGATGGAACAAAAGACAAGTCCCGTCTGGGTGCTAACGCGATGCTGGGTGTATCTCTTGCCTGTGCAAGAGCTGCTGCCGATTTCTATGGCATGCCTTTATACAAGTATCTGGGCGGTGTCAACGGCAAGACTTTACCGGTTCCGATGCTCAACGTCCTCAACGGCGGCAAACACGCCGATTCTACTGTCGATATGCAGGAATTCATGATCATGCCTTACGGCGCTCCTTCTTTTAAGGAAGCGATCAGATGGTCTGCTGAAGTATTCCATGCATTAAAGAAAGTTCTGAAATCCAAGGGTTATTCTACCGCTGTCGGTGATGAGGGCGGCTACGCTCCGAACTGCACAGAAGGCAACGAAGAGCCGTTAAAACTCATTGTATCCGCTATTGAACTGGCAGGATACAAGCCGGGTGTTGATTTCGGTATCTGCATGGACCCTGCTTCTTCCGAATTCTTCAATGCGGAAACAGGTAACTATGAACTGAGCAGATCCGGTCAGGGCGTCAAGACGACAGATGAAATGATCGATATGTATGCGGAATGGTGCGAGAAGTATCCGATCATCTCTATCGAAGACGGTCTTGCTGAGAACGACTGGGACGGCTGGAAGAAGCTGATGGCCCGCTTAGGCGACAGGATCCAGCTGGTTGGCGACGACCTGTTCGTTACCAATGTCGAATACGTACAGAAAGGTATCGATCTGCATTGCGCGAACTCTGTTCTGATCAAGCTGAACCAGATCGGCACATTGACGGAAACTCTGGATGCCATCGAACTGGCCAAGAGAAACAACATGACGGCTGTCGTATCGCACAGATCCGGTGAAACCGAAGATACGACGATCGCCGACCTGGTTGTCGGTCTGAATGCCGGCCAGATCAAGACAGGTTCTATGTCCAGAACCGATAGAATTGCCAAATACAATCAGCTGCTCAGAATTGAAGATGAACTCGGTTCCTGCGCTGTATACCTCGGCAAGAATGCCTACTACAACCTGAAGAAATAATCAGAATAAAAAGGTAAAAAAAAGAGAGCTGAAATTCAGCTCTCTTTTTTCATGGCATCAACGTGATTGAGTATGACAGGTATGACGATCGGGTTCCGGTTCGTTTTTTCATAAAGGAACGGTTCCAGGGTGTTCCGGATACAGTTCTTCAGATCGCCGAACGTTACTTTTTGTTTCATAGCACTTCTTAAGGCGTCATAGACCAGAGTCTCCGCTTCCTTGATCAGGGTCTGTGATTCTTTCAGATAGACGAATCCGCGGGAGACGATGCCCGGTCTGCAAAGGATCTTGTTGCTTCGGGAATCGATACATACCACGACTGCCACCATGCCGTTATCTGCGAGGATCTTACGGTCTTTCAGTACAGATGTAGAAAGACCCGAGATATCGTTGCCGTCGACGTAGATGGCATCCGTCTGGATCCTGGTATTGGAACGGTAGACTTCACCTTCGTGCAGAACCAGCGCATCGCCGTTGGCACAGATGAAACAGTTCTCCTTTGGAATTCCCGTTTCGATCGCCGAATCGGCATGCAGCTTCAGCATCTTGTATTCGCCGTGCATCGGCATGAAATACTTCGGCTTGATCAGCTGCAGCATCAGTTTCTGTTCCTCCTTGGAAGCATGTCCGGTGGTATGTAAGGAGGAAAGGGCGGAGTTTTCCAGAACTCTGGCCCCGTTACGCATCAGCTGGTTGACGATGCCGCCGATATTCAGGGCATTGCCAGGAATGGCACTGGAAGAAAATACCACGGTATCTCCCGGAATGATCTTGACATATTTGTGGGAGCCGTTGGCGATCCTGCTTAGAGCCGCCAGGGCTTCACCCTGTGACCCCGTGCAGACGATACAGAGCTTTTCCGGTGCATACTGGTTGACCAGTTCCGGGGAAAGAAAGGTATCTTCCGGAACATCGATGGTTTTCATCTGCAGGCCGA
Source organism: Erysipelotrichaceae bacterium (assembly GCA_017620435.1). GTDB lineage: Bacteria > Bacillota_I > Bacilli_A > Erysipelotrichales > Erysipelotrichaceae > Colivicinus. Next base: position 866 of record JAFZQL010000185.1, on the reverse strand, counting down.
TCTCGACGACATTCTCCATGGAACGTCCGAAGACTACGACTTTTCTGCCGCAGTTCTTTGCCGCCTTGATGATCTGAGCCAGACGGTTGACGTTGGAAGCGAATGTCGAGATCAGGATCCTTCCCGTTGTTTTTTTCATAATATCGTTGATGGCGGATGCGACCTGTTTCTCGGAAATGGAGAAACCGTCGACTTCGGCGTTGGTCGAGTCGGACATCAGCAGCGTCACGCCTGCAGCGCCGATATAGGCCATCTTCTGGTAGTCGGAATTCTGTCCGACCGGTGTCAGGTCGAATTTGAAGTCTCCCGTTTCTACGACTCGTCCGTTCGGCGTGTTGATGAGAACACCTAAAGAATCCGGAATCGAGTGAACGGTATTAAAGAAACCGACACGGAAATGATCCGTCTGGATGGAAGAGTCTTCATTGATCTCGATGACCTCCGTGGATGCCAGTCTTCTTCTTTCCTGCAGTTTCTTTTCAATCAAAGCTTTTGCGAATCTTGGCGCATAGATCTTCTTTACCGGGCAGGCAAGCAGAAAAAACGGAATACCGCCGATATGGTCTTCGTGTCCATGCGTAATGATCAGTGCTTTGACCTTGTCCTTGTTTTTAATCAGATGTGTATAGTCGGGAATCACATAGTCAACACCTAACAGTTCATCATCAGGAAACTTGACGCCTGCATCGATGACGATGATCTCATCGTCATGTTCGAAGCAGTACATGTTTTTACCGACTTCTCCCAGTCCTCCTAAGGCATAGACCAGTGTATCCTTTTGCGGATCATAGTTTCTGCCGCTGTATCCGAAAGAAGGACTGTTTTCTCTTGGGTTATATAAATATTTCATCTGTCCTCCATATACT
>JAFZQL010000184.1 GCA_017620435.1 Erysipelotrichaceae bacterium | reverse complement strand
TCTGCATTCCGATATCTGGAAGATCGTTTCTATTGAAACGTATCCGGAACTGCAGCAGCTCGATCCGATCAGAAAGGCAAGATACATCAAGACGCATCCGCATCTGTTTCTCAAGGACTACAGACACAGCATCTGGATGGATGCCAATCTGCAGATCTGCAAGAGCGTCACAGAATGGATCGACCTGTTTCTGGAAGATGGCCAGATCCTGACTTTTATTCATCCTGAAAGAAACTGCATCTATCAGGAAGCCGATGAGTGCATCGCCATGAAGAAAGACGATGAAGCAACGATCAACAGACAGATCAGCCGTTACAGAAAAGAGGGATATCCTTCCGGCAACGGTCTTGTCATGACGAATGTCATGTACAGGAAACATACGGATCAGATAGAGGAATTTGACCGGTTGTGGTGGAACGAGATAGAGAAAGAAAGCAGGAGAGATCAGCTGAGCTTCAACTATGTCGCCTGGAAAACGGGAACGGGATACGACACCTGCAGGCTGCATGCCTATCGAAACCGTTTCTTTCAATACAATAGCCATTTAAACAAATGATATAATTAGAAGGATAAAAGGAGCAGCATATGAAAGGTATCATACTAGCCGGTGGAGCCGGTACCAGACTATATCCCTTAACGATGGTGACATCGAAACAGTTGTTGCCGGTATATGACAAACCGATGGTCTACTACCCTTTAAGCACACTGATGCTGGCGGGGATCAAAGAGATCCTGATCATATCTACACCGACGGATACGCCGCGTTTCGCCGAGCTTCTGGGCGACGGATCGCAGTTTGGCGTAAAGCTTTCTTACTGTGTACAGCCGTCTCCGGACGGTCTGGCGCAGGCTTTTATTCTGGGTGAGGAGTTTATCGGCGATGAGGCCTGTGCCATGGTGCTGGGCGATAATATCTTTTATGGCAACGGCTTCTCTCATGTCCTGAAACAGGCCAGAGAAGATGCGGAAAAGGGAAACCGAGCAACCATATTCGGCTATCATGTCAATGATCCGGAAAGATTCGGGATCGTAGAATTCGATGCCGAAGGCAAAGTTCTTTCCGTAGAAGAAAAACCGCAGCATCCGAAATCCAACTACTGCATCACCGGACTCTACTTCTATCCGCAGGGCGTATCCGGAATGGCAAAGGAAGTAAAACCTTCCGCCAGAGGAGAACTGGAGATCACTACGCTGAACGACATGTATCTGAAACAGGGAAGGCTGGATGTTCAGCTTTTAGGCAGAGGCTTTGCCTGGCTGGATACGGGAACGATGGATTCCCTGGTGGAAGCCGCAAACTATGTACAGATCATATCCAAGAGACAGAATATCGTCATTTCCGCTCCGGAAGAGATCGCCTTTAAGACCGGATGGATCAGCAAGGATGAACTGCTAAACAGCGCCGCCCGTTACGGGAAGTCTCCGTATGGGGAACATCTCAAGGCGGTAGCGGAAGGAAAAGCCGACTGATGAAAAAGATAGAAACAGAGATCAAAGGCGTATACATCATCGAATCGGACTGCTATGGCGATCATAGAGGCTGGTTTATGGAGACCTACAATCAGGCCAAGTTCCATGAACTGGGAATCGATACCGTTTTTGTACAGGACAACATGTCCTATTCTGCCCAGAAAGGCACATTAAGAGGACTTCATTATCAAAGAGAGCCTTATTCCCAGGCAAAACTGGTCAGATGTACCAGAGGCAAGGTCGTCGATGTTGCGGTGGATATCCGGAAAGGTTCTCCGACCTACGGCAAATGGGTAAGCTGTGAACTTTCTGCCGAAAACAAAAGGATGTTCTATCTGCCTAGAGGAATGGCTCACGGTTTTCTGACCTTGAGCGATGAAGTTGAGTTTCAGTACAAATGCGATAATCTCTACAACAAGGAATCGGAAGGATCCATCCGTTACGATGACCGGACCATCGGCATCGACTGGGGATCGCTGCTGGAAGGCATAGAGCCTGTGCTGTCTCAGAAAGACAAGGATGCACCGTCATTGGAAGAGTGCAACGGGAATTTTGTGTATGAAGAATAAAAAGAAATTCATTCTGATCATTGCCGCCGTTGTTCTGCTGCTGGCAGGATGTCTGTATGCGGCTTATCGGGTATATGACATTGCCAAAGAGAAATATCATTCTTTTGTGGAACGTCTTGACGCGCTGGAATACGGGCATTATGACTTCGACTATTCCTGGACCGAGAACAATGTGCTTGTCGCACATGCCTTGGGCGGATATGAGGGCCATACCTATACCAACAGCCTGCAGGCCTTCGAATACAACTACGGTCTGGGTTATCGGGTCTTTGAGGTCGATTTCGATCTTAGTTCGGACTATTATCTGATCTGCTGTCATGACGAGGATTACTGGAGAGAGAATTCCGGCAGCGGCGAGGAGATCGCATACAGTCTGGAGAATTTCAAATCGCTACCGATCTGCGGAAACCTGAATACGCTGGATGGGAAAGACATCATCGATCTGATGATCGCTTATCCGGATATCTATGTCATAACAGATAACAAGTACAAGGACGAATACAGGGTAAGGATGCAGTTTACACAGCTGGTAAAATATGCGAAAGAAAGCGGCCATCCTGAGGTACTGGACCGCGTCATACCGCAGATCTATCATGAAAAGATGCTGGAATACATCATGGATCTCTACGATTTCAAGTCGGTCATTTATACGATCTATAAGGATCCGGACTGGCAGACGGATACCCTGGCGGTATACTGTTCCAGAACGGGAATCGGGTTTGTGACCATGTGGGCCAGATACGCGGAGCAGGACCGTATCGATGCCTGGGAAAGATTCGGGATCAGGACTGCTGCCCATACCGTGGACGATCCGGAAGAAGCCAAAGCGCTGCTTCAGCAGGGTGTAACCATGATTTATACGAACACTCTTCTTCCTGAAGACTTCAAGAGATAAAGACTGAAACAGAACGCGGCACGAGAGGACGATGATTTGATTTCCTTTCCGTGCCTTTTTATATGATCTGAAGCATTTGATTTTGTCCGGTCGCTAATGTAAAATAATAGTGTTTTTTGAATATCTGCAGTTCTACAGGAACTGTTTCATTACAGAATACGAGAGGAGAAGCTGATGTCTGCCGAAGTAGTAAACATTGTACTGACGATTGTCAATATACTCATGATTCCTGCGGTTTCAATGCTGACGGACAGCAAAATCGATGAAAAGCCGCTGGTTTTCTGTTTCCGTAACGTCGTTCTTTATTCTTTCTATACGGTCGTCGTTTTTGCGGTATCGAAAATCATCGCCCACCTGATGAACCTGATCCTGAATGCCAGGATCGGCATCTATGACATGACCTATACTTTTATAGCGCTTTTTGCCGCGGCAGTCATTCCGCTCGTGAAGAAACTGCTCGTTACGAGATTCGATTTCAAGATCGACATCAGGGCCGGCCATGAAAAGTAATCTGTTGCTGTATCTGAGCGGAATACTGTTCTTTCTGGACACCGTACTGATAGGGCTTTTTTCTTATCTCAACAAATACATCAATGTCGATATAACGGCATACATCTACACGTTTTTCAGAGAAAAGACCGGAACATCAAAAGACGTCATCATCCACGCCGTTAAAAACATGGTCCCTTTTGTGGTCATCGCCATACTGGTTCCTGTTTTTCTGATCATCCTGTTTAACAGAAAAAAGATCTCTTTCAGAATCGAATTCGGTTTAAAAAACAAAAAGAAACATGTCGTCGACGGCATTTCTTTGTTCAGCCGGTGTTTTCTGATTCTCTGCATCCTGATCATGGCTCTGACGGTAAGAAGGATCGACAAGACATATTCGATCTATGACGACTACATCAGGCAGAAAAGCGAACCGACGTACATCTACGACGAGAATTACGTCAATCCGTACGATGTAGAAATCAGCGGAGAAAACACCAACAATCTTATCCTGATCTATCTGGAAAGCATCGAAACTACATTCATGTCCAAGGAAGACGGCGGAGGGCTGGATTACGAGCTGTTGCCGAATTTAAGGAATCTGGCTGAAGAGAATATCAATTTTTCGGCAAATGACGGAATAGGCGGCTTTAATTCGCCATACGGAACGACCTGGACCATGGGTGCTCTGTTTGCGAGTGAAAGCGGACTGCCTTTCATGTTCCCGATCGACGGCAATTCAATGGGTACCGATCTGGCTTTCGCAAGTAAAGTGCCGACTCTGGGAGACATTCTCTCCGACTACAATTACAATCTGGAATATCTGTGCGGCTCCGATGCGACTTTTGCCGGAAGAAGCTCGTTCTACAAGACACATGGCGATTTTACGATTTTCGACTACTATACCGCAGTCGAAAAGGGATATACCGATGAATACGTATGGTGGGGACTCGATGATGAACTGCTGTATGAGATCGCGAAAGACGAACTGAATACGCTGTCTCAGCAGGATGATCCTTTCTGCCTGGTGATGCTGACGGTAGATACCCATCACATCGGGGGATATGTATGCGATCTTTGCAGGAACGATTATGATAACCAGTATGCCAACGTGGTAGCCTGTGCCGACAGACAGATCTATGATTTTGTCGGCTGGCTCAGGGAACAGGACTTCTATGCCGATACGACCATTGTGATCGTAGGCGACCATCCGACCATGGATGCGACCCTGATATCCAGCAATCTGGCAGGTTCCAACAAGATGGAAAACAGAAAGAACAACGACATCGATTCCAATATCGGCAGGTATGTATATGACTGTTTCATCAACAGCAGAGCCGAAACGGACAGGATAAAAAACAGGGAATTCAATACACTGGATCTCTTCCCGACGATACTGGCTTCCATGGGATTTGAAATCGAAGGAGATCGTCTCGGACTCGGAACCAATCTCTTCTCGCAGGAAACGACCCTGCAGGAACGCTACGATTACTTCTACCTGAACGAAGAATTCTCCAAGTATTCGGAATACTGCCAGGAGAATTTCTGGTAGTTCCTTTTACATGATTCAAAGCATCATCCTGTATCAGACACTACTGCAGTGAGCCTCTTTCACCGGACTTCCCGGAGACAGAGGATCACTTTTGTTTATGATGTCCTTTGCCGATTCGGGTGATTTATATTATTATAGTATCGATAACGGAATATCGTTATGTAAGTGTTTTGTATCATAAAAACGATGAGGACGAACATGGAAATCAAAAGCAACAATCTTAAAAGACAGTTTGATCTACATGCAGAGGAATACAGACGGAAAGCGCAGGAAGTGCTGGATTCCGGATGGTATATTCTTGGCAGTGAAGTGAGAGAATTCGAAAAGGAATTCGCTTCCTATATCGGTTCGAAATGCTGTGCCGGCGTTGCATCCGGCATGGATGCTTTGACGATTGCTTTCCGTATTCTGGGCGTCGGCAAGAACGACGAAGTCATCGTCTGTTCCAATGCCTATATCGCCTGCGTCATGGGTATTACGTTAAACGGCGCTACACCGGTTTTTGTGGAGCCTGACATCTATGACAATCTGGATGCGGATAAGATCGAGGAAAAGATAAACAGTCGCACCAAGGCGATCCTGGCGGTCCATCTTTACGGCCAGTCCTGCGATATGACGAAGATCCGTGAACTGGCTGAGAAATATGATCTGAAGGTCGTTGAGGACTGCGCCCAGGCCCATGGAACGACATGGAAGGGAAAGAAATGCGGTTCGATCGGCGATATCGCCTGCTGGAGTTTTTATCCGACCAAGAATCTGGGAGCTTTCGGCGATGGCGGCGCCATCACCACGGATGATCCGGAATATGATACGCAGGTCAGGATCATCAGGAACTACGGTTCAAAAAAGATCCACTATGAGAACGACATTATCGGGATGAATTCCCGGCTGGATGAGATGCAGGCGGGTCTGCTGCGGGTCAAACTGAAGTATCTCGATGAACTCAACAGTGAAAGAAACAGGATAGCCGGCAGATATCTGAAGGAGATCGATCATCCTCTGATCAGACCTTTACTGACAAGACCCGGCTCAAACAACGTCTATCATCAGTTCGTGGTCCACTGTGAAAAAAGAGATCAGCTGATGAACTATCTGCAGGACAACGGGATCTCTACGATCATTCATTACCCGATCCCGCCGCATCTGCAGAAGGCCTATGCGGATCTGGGATACCGGGAAGGAGATTTCCCGATCGCCGAGAAATATGCGAAAGAAGTGCTTAGTTTGCCGATGTACAACGGCATGAGAGATGATGAGATCGATTATGTGATCGATAAACTGAATCGTTTTGAAAGATGAACATGGATTTGAAAGAAAGATGTCCGGTCATAGAATTCAATGACCTGGGCGATGAAAGAGGGAAACTGGTCGTAATAGAAGGGAACGAGTCTATTCCTTTTGAGATCAAGAGAGTCTTCTATATCTACGGTTCCGATGCTTCTGTCGTCAGAGGCCAGCACGCCAACAGAGATTCGCAGTTTGTTCTGATCAATGTTGCAGGTACCAGCAAGGTCCGAATAACAGACGGAAAGCAGGAAGAGATCATCGAGCTGAATAGGCCGATGATGGGTGTTTATATTCCGCAGATGGTATGGAAAGACATGTACGATTTTTCCGAGGATTCCGTGCTTCTGGTCCTGGCCAGCACGCATTATGACGGCAGGGAATACATCAGAGATTATGAAGAGTATTTGAAAGAGGTATGTCGCTCATGAAAAAAATATCCGTTACAATACCTTGTTACAGATCGCAGGATACGATCGGGAAACTGGTAGAAGGCATCAGGGAACAGATGAAACAGCACAAGGAATACGATTACGAGATCATCCTGGTGAACGACTGTTCCCCGGATGATACTTTTAAAGTCATCTCGGATCTCGCCCGGAATGACAGTCATATCAGAGCCTATGATCTGGCCAAGAACTTCGGAGAATCCTCCGCCCTGATGGCGGCCTATTCCAAGTCTACCGGCGATTATATCGTCAGGATGGATGATGACGGGGAACACGATCCGAAGTATCTGTTCCAGCTGATCGAGAAACTGGAAGAAGGCTATGACTATGTCTGTGCCCGTTTCATCAACTACCATCATTCTTTCTACAAACGTCTGGGTTCCCGTTTCAATTACTGGTTCCTGACCAAGATGATGGATATCCCGAAAGGATCGATCATGTCCAGCTACAACGTGACCAAGAGATATGTGATCAACGAGATCCTGAAGTATCAGAATCCGAAACCTTATATCGACGGCATGGTCTGGGCCATTACCACCAAGACCGCCTATGTACCGATCGAACACGGTTACCGTTATGCCGGAGAATCGGGATACAATTTCCGTAAATCGGTATCGCTGTGGCTCAACGGCGTTACTTCGTTCTCCATCAAACCGTTGCGTCTGGCATCGCTTAGCGGTCTCATTTTCGCTTTTTCCGGTTTTCTGATCGGTGTAGCCGTGATTATCGATAAACTGATCCATCCTGAAATAACAGCCGGATGGACATCCATGTTTGCGACGATGCTTTTTATCGGCGGTTTTATCATGATCTTTCTGGGCCTGATCGGCGAATATGTCGGCAGAGCCTATCTCATAAGCAACAACATCCCGCAGTACGTTATCCGGGAAGAAGTCTGTAAAGAAAAGAAGGAGAAAAAGAAATGAAAATACTCGTGACCGGAGCGGCCGGATTCATCGGTTCCAACTTCGTCTATTATGAACTGGACAGGTATCCTGAAGACCGGATCGTCGCTCTGGATCTTCTGACCTATGCCGG
>JAFZQL010000183.1 GCA_017620435.1 Erysipelotrichaceae bacterium | reverse complement strand
GTCAAAGACAAAGAGATCATCTGTACAAGAAACGGCGAAGAGATCACGATACCGTGCGATACGGTTATCTCATCAGTCGGCTATGTACCTGCACCGCTGGCGGAAGAGTCCGGAAAAATCAGACTTGTCGGCGACTGCAAAACGGTAGGAAATCTTAGAACCGTCATCTGGCACGCATATGAAGTCGCAATGAAAATATAGGAGCAATCTATGAAACTAACAAAGAAACAGCAGGATATTCTTGACGGAAAACAGGGGGAAACGCTGGCGAAGGTCATGAAGACCCTTGTGATGTACGGAGAAGCTTTCGATGCCAAGGAAATGACGGAAGTAACTTCTGACTACAATCACCTGGTTACATCTTTCGGTCTTGGCGTCATGGATCCTGTCTACAAACTGATGGATACATTACTGCAGGAAGGAGTCGTATCCGGACAGAAGTTTACCGTTGACCCAAGACCTCTGGATCCAAACGTTCCAACAACATTCCTGCAGAATATCGTTTTCAAGCATTTCATGTATAACAAGCAGGCATTCTACGAGGAGCAGCTGAAGAAACTGGGCCTTCTGGAAAAAGATGCCTTTACCTGTACCTGCTACATGTCCGAGGTAGGCAATACGCCGAAGAAAGGGGATATTCTTTCCTGGTCGGAATCTTCAGCCGTCGTCTACGCCAATTCCGTGCTCGGAGCGAGATGTAACCGCAACTCAGGTATTATCGATATCATGGGATCGATCGTCGGCTGTGTACCTTATTTCGGGCTTCTGACCGATGAAGGAAGAAAGGCTGACTGGATCGTCAGGATCGAAACGACGAAGAAACCGGAAGCTCAGCTTCTGGGCAGCGCCATCGGCATGAAGGTCATGGAAGATGTTCCGTATGTGATAGGGCTGGATAAGTGGCTTGGAAATGAGCTGGATGAAAAAGCCTGTACCTATCTGAAGGATTTCGGTGCCGCCACGGCATCCAACGGCGCAGTCGGACTCTTCCATATCGACAACCTGACCCCGGAAGCCAAGGAACAGGGCAGATCCCTGATCAGAAAGAACGCAAAAGAGTATGTCATTGATGATGCGGAACTGCAGAGAGTCTATGATTCCTACCCGGTCATCTGGAAAGACAAGGAAGCCAAACCGAAGCTGTGCTTCATGGGCTGTCCGCATATGTCTTTACAGCAGCTGAAAGACTGGACCGATGTGATCGAAGAGAACCTGCAGAAATACGGCAATGCCCAGGTCCTGATCCCGACTGTCTTTACGGCAGCTCCGGCAGTCATCAAGGAATTCAAGAAGACCGAATACTATCCGAGACTGGAAAAGACCGGCATCATCCTGTCCTACATCTGTCCGCTGATGTTCATGAACAACCCGTTATGCGGCAAGATGCCGGTTATTACTTCAAGTAACAAACTGAGAACTTATACATCTTCTAGATACTATACGGACGATGAGATCGTAATGCAGCTGTGTAAAGGAGGCAACTAAGATGAAAGAGTTTAAAGGAAGAGTCGTTACTCCCGGTGCATGTACCTGTGAAGCAGTCGTGACCCATGGCGGATTCAATACACTGGCTTCTTTACAGAAAGCGCTGCAGTTCGGCGACAAGACCGCAAAGGTCTCCGATCAGAACAATCCGGATCTCTATGGCAAGCCGATCGCCGGTAAGGCTCTGTGTCTTCCGCAGACTATCGGTTCAACGACCGGAGGTCTGGTCCTGTACTGCGCCTGTGAGATGAAGAGAAATCCGGGATGCATGCTGTTTGCCAACCGGATCGATTCTCTGGCTTGCGCAGGAGCTGTTCTGGCCAGCGTATGGTCGGATGCTTCCATGCCGGTCGTTGATGAACTGGGAGAAGAATTCCTGAATTACGTCAAAGATGGCATGAAGATCACCATCAAAGAAAACGGGATCGTAGAAGTTGAATAGTTTAAGAAAAGAATCCTGAAAAAAAGGGTTCTTTTTTATTCCTATATCCTGTAGTTTATTTGGTAATAAGATGCGGTTCATAGTATAGTAAAAGAAACCTGTGTTTTTTTGGAGACTGAAATGAATACTGCCATCGATATCAGCAATATGGTACTAAAAACAGAACGTTTGATCCTACGTCCATGGAGGCAGGAAGATCTGGATGACTTTTTTGCATATGCTTCGGTAGACGGTGTCGGTCAGATGGCCGGATGGTCTCCGCATCAAAGCAAGGAAGACTCGCAGATGATTCTGAATTCCTTCATTTCCAAAAAGAAGACCTTTGCCCTGGAATATCAGGGAAAAGTGATCGGATCACTGGGAATCGAAGAATACGATGAAGAGAAGTTTCTGGAACTGAAAGAAAAGAACTGTAGGGAAATCGGATATGTTCTTTCTAAGGATTACTGGGGAAGAGGGCTGATGCCGGAAGCGGTCAGAGAAGTGATCCGTTATCTGTTTGAGGATATCGGACTGGATGTCATCCTGTGCGGCCATTTTCTCAGCAACAGGCAGTCGCAAAGAGTACAGGAAAAATGCGGATTCACACATTACGCTTACGGTACCTATGAAACGCGTTTTGGCACAGTAGAAGACGACGAAACTAATATCCTGACAAGACAGGATTGGAGGATCATGAATGGTAATTAATGTTTATGAACAGTATTTCAAGGCAGAAGCCGTGTTTTCTGATGTAAAGCGCAACGGTGCTCTGGTCATGCTGATCAGCGATTCTGAAGCGGGTTTTATTACATATAAGGCTGCCGTTACATTCTTTCCCCACAGAGACGAAGAAGACTTTGCCGTATCGTACGACGCATATTTTGAAAAAGAGCTTTATCAGGGAAAAGGCAGAAGATCCAGGAAGAAAGAAGCCGAATATCTGGAACAGCTGCAGGGAACCATCGATGAACTGGCCAAAGAAAACAATGCTTCCATCTTATGGGATGAACCTTTAGGAGAAGCAAGAAGAGGATGATCAAAGAACTGGATTCAATTGACAGTTTTGAAGAATTCATTGCGGATCTCAACAGCGATCCGCATTTTTCCAGTCCGATGTTGGCAACACCGGAGGATATCAAAGACAATCTTTATAATGCCTTGAACAGACCGAACGATCACATTTTCGGGGTATTTCAGGATGAAAAACTGATCGGTTTATTTGTCTTCTTGATCATTCAGGAAGAAGAGTACATGGAAATGATCATAGGTCTTTCCCGTTATAGCCAGGCATATGAGGAGATCCTTGCCTATCTGGAGGCCGGTTATCCGGGGTATCAGGTAGATTTTGTTTTTAATCCGGAAAACCGGATACTGAAAGAAATGCTGATACAAAGAGGTGCTTCATTTGATACGGAGCAGCAGAAAATGATTCTGAACGACCGCGGGACCTTAATCGATACTGAAGGGATAAAACCGCTGTCAGAACGCTATAGAGACAAGTATATTGCCATACACGACAACGACCGTTACTGGACGGGAGAAAAGACGGCAGAAGCCACAGGACGCTTCAATGTTTATGTTGCGACAGAGAATGACGACGTAATTGGCTATCTTGATATCACCAACTGCTTTGATGAAAACGAGATCT
>JAFZQL010000182.1 GCA_017620435.1 Erysipelotrichaceae bacterium | reverse complement strand
TCTGCCCATGAAGCTCTTCCTGACGATCCGGTCGTGATCGAAAATGATCGAACCCGTCATGTTGCAGGAAGGAGTGAATTCATGGACATAGTTCTTCATGATCTCTCTGGCGACAGAATACTGTCTGCCGGTAGAAACAGCAAACCGGATGCCGTTCTCCTTCATCCTGCCGATCGCCTTTACCGCTTCAGGTGACAGATCGTAGATGTCCTCCCCGAACCCGTAGAACAGCGTACCGTCCAGATCGAAAACGATACACCTAATCATTCAGGATATCCACGATATCGTTTTCCAGGACCTTGTCCAGAAGTTTATAGGTCAGCTCCAGATCGCTGATGGACACCTTCTCGAAATAGGTATGCGTATAGCGGCAAGGAATCGACAGGTTGCCTACCCTGATGCCCTCCTTGTTTTCGAACATGCCGAAGGCGTTTTCCGTAATGACGCCCGGAGCGACATCCTTCTGCAGCAGGATGCCGTTCTCTTTTGCCTTCCTGACGACACGGTCGTTGAACGGCTTGTATGGCAGCACACCCGCCAGCGTGCCGCCCGCATGGAAGTTGAATACGCACAGCGAAGGACCGCCGTTGAGACGCGTCTCGTTGTAGTTCAGATCAGGCGTATCGCAGGCCGGCGTAATGTCGAAACCGATCGCCAGATCCGGATCGATCTTGCGCATGACCGGCATGATACCCCGGACATTGAATTCCTCCTGTACCGGGAAACAGACATAGAGATTGTAATCCAGATCCTTGTTTTCATAATCGTTCAGCAGTTCGATCAGCAGGCCAACCGCAGCCCGGTTGTCCATCGTCTTGCCGACGATATACTTCTCGTTCTGTACCTTGGTCTGATACAGGAAACCGCCCAGCGTACCGATATCGATCCCTTTCTCCAGGACCTCTTCCCTGCTGTCGCAGTTCACATCGATATACATGTCGACGATCTGCGGAACCGTAAACTTGTTCTGGACCGGCATGAAGTGATGCGCCTGCACACCGACCACGCCTTCGACCGGTTCCTTGTCTCCGTCAAATACGAACTTCGTACCCGGCAGGATCTGCGTATTCACGCCCCCGACCCGATCAAACAGAATAAACCCGTCATCCGTGATCTTTCTGACGATAATGCCGAGTTCATCCACATGCGCAAAAACAAGTACGTTCTTGTTTCCTTTTTTATTGTCCTTGTGTTCAAACGTCAGATTTCCGATCCTGTCCGTCGTAACCTTGTAGTTCTTGCCTTTCAGCAGCTCCCTGATCGCAGCCGTCACTTTCTCTTCTCTGGAACTGATGCCCGGAATCCTGCTCAGATCCAGAATATTCTTAACCAGATTATCCCGATTCATATCCGTCCTCCCTTATGATTAACTTCATTTTACTTCATATCCTATCCCCTGTAAAACCATAAGCCCGCTGCTTTTTCCTGAGGTCGTGAAGAAGGTCAGGTATTGGGTTTTATGTTATAATGGGCGCGTGAAAACAGCGAAAGATCATGCATATTTCTGTTTCTTCCCGGAAAGGAGTCCGTTTTGAAAAGACTGGGAATTACGATGGGTGATGCCGCCGGCGTAGGAGCGGAGATCATTCTTAAGATCTTAGACCCGTATCTGAATGAGATCGTCGTCTACGGTTCTTTTTACCTGCTGGCCTACTACAGTCAGCGCTTTTCCTACAATTTCTCTTTGAAGCGGATCGAAACGCCGGAACAGGCCGAAGAAGACGTACTCAACATCATCGATCCGGGCGATCTTGTGCTGGATGACTTCCGGGTCGGACAGCTCTCTGCTTTGTGCGGGAAAAACGCCTACCTGTATCTGGAGGCGGCCGTCAAAGATGCGATGGATCAGAAGATTTCCGCCATCGTCACCTGTCCTTTAAACAAGGAAGCCTTAAGACTTGCCGGCTATTCATACGATGGCCATACCGAGATCCTGAGCACCCTGACCGGAACGAAAGACTACGCGATGCTGCTGTGGTCGGACAGGCTCAAAACGCTCCATGTATCGACCCATGTATCGCTGAAAGAACCTTCTAAAAATTTAGTTTAGCGGAAAATAATTTGCAAATTAGACATTTCAGACTTATAATTATTTTTATAGCATAAATATTATTGCATATTGCATCATCAAAAGGAGTTTTTCTATGGCAAACACAGAACCAAGAGTTCTTTCAATCATTCTCGGTGGTGGTAAAGGTACACGTCTTTATCCGCTTACAAAAGAACGTTCAAAACCAGCCGTTTCATTCGGTGGAAAATATAGGATTGTTGATATTCCAATTTCAAACTGTATCAACTCAGGATATAAAAAGATTTATCTTTTGACTCAGTTCAACTCGGCTTCACTTCACCTTCACATCTCAAATTCTTATAATTTTGACCGTTTCTCTGGCGGATTTGTTGAAATTCTTGCCGCAGAACAGACTCTCGAACATTCCGGATGGTATGAAGGTACTGCCGATGCCGTTCGCAAGAACTTCATTCACTTTAAGACTCAGAAACCAACTCATTACATAATTCTTTCCGGTGACCAGCTTTACAAGATGGACCTTCGTGCCTTTATGGATGCCCACATTAAATCTGGTGCAGAAATCACAATTGCAACTACTGCCGTAAACCGCCATGACGCTTCTGGTTTTGGTATTATGCAGATTGATGATCAGAGCCGCGTAAAGGCCTTTATGGAAAAGCCAAAGCCAGATCTGAACATTGATGACTGGAAAATCCCTAAAGAAGCACGTGGAGCACTCCCTCCAGAGAAGGAATACCTTGCTTCAATGGGTATTTACATCTTCAACGCCGACACCATGGAAGAAATGCTCGGCGGAGAAAACGAAAAATACACTGACTTTGGTAAGGAAATCCTTCCTCTCGCCATCGGTAAGAAGAAAATCAGCTCTTATGTATTTGACGGCTACTGGGAAGACATCGGAACTATCCGCAGCTTCTACG
>JAFZQL010000181.1 GCA_017620435.1 Erysipelotrichaceae bacterium | reverse complement strand
TGCGCCGTTATCGGCAGAGCCATCTTCACCGATAAAGATTTGGCTGTCAGACGTTTTTCATCTATAATGAAGTAGACATAAAGGAGGAAAGAAATGAAGTTTACAGAAGACACTTCCAACTGGCTGGAAGAACTGTTTCATGTCAAGAAACCTATCATTGCCATGTGCCACCTGCAGCCGCTGCCCGGCGATCCTTACTACGATGAAGAAGGCGGCATGGAAAAGGTCGTTGAATGCGCAAAACATGATGTGATCGCCTTACAGAACGGCGGCGTCGACGGGATCATGTTCTCGAACGAATATTCACTCCCGTATCTGACCAAGATGGAACCTATTACTCTGGCTGCCATGGCTTTTGTCATCGGACAGGTCAAGGATCTGGTCAAGATCCCTTACGGTGTCAACTGTCTGTGGGATCCGATCTCTTCTCTGGATGTTGCCAAAGCGACAGGCGGCAAGTTCATCAGAGAGATCATCTCCGGTGTATATGCTTCCGATTTCGGCATCTGGAACACCAATTCCGGCGAAACCGCAAGACACAGACACAGAATCGGCGCAGACCACATCAAGATGCTCTACAACATCGTTCCGGAAGCAGCCGTATATCTTTCTTCCAGAGACATCGCTTCGATCGCCAAGACGACCGAATTCAACTGCAAGCCTGACGGCTTATGCGTATCCGGTCTGACCGCCGGTTCAGAAACAGACACCCAGGTACTCTCACAGGTCAAGAATGCAGTCAAAAAGACGCCGATCTTCTGCAATACCGGCTGCAACAAGGACAACGTCGTAAGACAGATCAGCGTCGCCGACGGCGTCGTATGCGCCACTACTTTCAAGGTAGACGGCAAATTCGAAAACCCTGTCGACGAAGCAAGGGTCAAGGAATTCATGGACATCGTTAAGGAATTCCGTAAGACATTATAAATAAAGAAAGAGTGATAAAGATCACTCTTTTTGATACACCTGTCTTCAGTAGACAATTAACATGAAATAGAAATATAATAACTTTAATAAAGGGGAAATCTATATGGCAGTCTATAAAGAAACGATCGAGGGCATTCAATCCAAGGGGGGCAGCCCGACTTATATCGACATCACTTCGCAGGTAAGGGAGATCATCAGAAAATCCGGGATCAAAAACGGCATCTGCTCCGTTATTTCACCGCACACCACCTGTTCCGTATTCTTTGAAGAATACGTCCACGACAGGATGCCGAACGGCAAAGAATTCATTTTCCAGGATCTGGACAACTGTCTGGAAAAAATCATACCGAACCAGACCGCCTGGGGCCAGTATTTCTACCCGGGTCTTCAGCATTTCGAAGAAGTGGAAGCCTGGCCGAACATCAAGAGCTATCTGCCAAGCGGCACAAGAGAGGAACTGTTCAATGCCGACGCGCATCTGAAAGCGACCCTGATCGGCAGCTCAACGACCTTTGAAGTCGATGAGGGCGAACTGGGTGTCGGCAAGACCGGTTACGTCTATTTCGTGGATTTCGACAGAACACATCCTAGAACCAGAAAATGTAAAGTCGTCGTGATCGGCGAATAAGACAGCTTCATAAAGCCGGATCTCTCCGGCTTTTTTGATACGTCATGAAAAAAGGGCCCGGTTTCAGCCGGGTCCTTCTATTCTTGGATCAGAGTTACCAGATCTTCTTGACTACGATCTTTCCCTGATCGTCGTTCTTCAGGGTGATGATCGTATGAATATTGTCGGAATCATAGACTGTCAATGATTTCGTCATTTCGTTGTATTTGTATCTGGCAACGTCAAAATCTTCGTCAGCCTTCAGCATTTCTAATAATTCATCCAGTGAATCAACCGTTGTACCTAATGGAATCATACTGCCTCCTTATATACAAGCTTATTATAGTACATACAGACCGACTTGTTAATGATGCGAAACAGCGGACTACTCACCGATGATGCACAGATGACATTTCCTCTTGCGAGGTCTGCAGTAGTCGAAGTCGACGAAATAGATGTAGCCTACTTCGCCTCTCTGGATCTTGCCGTCGATGATCACGAAAGTCTGGCTGGCACCGATCAGGGTAGCCTTCAGATGCGACGGACCGTTGTACAGCGTTGTCGGATCTTCCTGGAACTCCTTGAAGTTGGAAGCGAACTCGCGGTGCTTCGGACCCGGATAGGTATAATCCGAGAAACGGGTCTGATCCGGAGCGAGTCTTCTTAAGATATTGTTCAGATCGACCTGCAGGGCGTCATGGCCTCTTTCATCGAAGTCATGAACCATTTCTTCAAAGAACACGGCACAGGTAGTATGCTGAGACTGTATCGCGATGATACCGTTCTTTACTCCCGATTCGGCAATAAACTCTTCTACATCCTTTGAAATTTCAAAATAAGAGATCTTCCCGCCTTCCGTCTGGAAGTTCAGTGTTTTGGTTTTAACTGTCATTTTTATCTCCCGAACAGATTATAGTAGTGTTTCAGTACTTCTTTCATGCCGTTGTGTGCTTCAACAGAAAGGTTCATTAAAGATTTCGCATCGCTGGTCTTGTAGATCTCATATCCTCTGGTAACGATATCCGTAAAGATGTTGATCTTGCTGATTCCCAGTTCGGCGCACTTCTTCAGGTTTTCATCACCGCTTGAGCTGCCGCCGTGGAGTACCAGCGGAACATCGACTGCCTTTCTGATCTCCTGCAGACGTTCGAAGTTGATGACCGGCGTGCCTTTATAGGCGCCGTGAGCCGTACCGATCGAGATCGCTACGGAGTCGACTCCGGTCAGTTCAACGAATTTCTTGCATTCTTCGACCGTCGTATAGACATTGTCGTTCTTCGACGCGTCTACGAACTCGGAACCCTGACCGACATGACCGATCTCCGCCTCAACGGTAATGCCAAGCGGTCTGCAGTATTCCACTACTTCCTTTGTTCTTCTGACGTTCTCCTCAAACGGCTCGCTGGAAGCGTCGATCATGACGGAAGTAAAGCCCAGATCCGCAGCTCTTTTGCATACCTCGACGCATGAACCGTGATCGAGATGCAGCGCCACAGGAACGCCCGCCTTTTCGCCATAGTATCTGCCCAGCATGGCGGCCTCTTCCATGTCAAGACCATATCCCTGCAAAGAATCCGCAAAAGCAAGCAGCAGAGGCATATTCAGTTCTTCCGCCACTTCAATGTGACACTTCAGCGTATCCAGATTAAAGAAGTCCGGAGACGGAAGTGCGTATGGAGAGTTGTGGAAATCCTCCAGCATTTTCTTTGTATTAACTAACATGTTTCCCTCCTTCAAATAAATTGAGCCAACATAAGCTGACTCAATTTATATATAGTTTCGATTTCAACTGGGATCGTTCCTAAAATCAAACTATATTTGTTTCTTTTGTGTTTCCGGTTAACTATTCAGCGTCAGTAACCTTTGGCTGCTTCGTAACCCAGCCGCGGTGCCACAGAACCAGAGCAACTACCAGAGCTGCCATGATGCCGAAGCCGAGCCAGCCCTGAGATGCGATGAAGTGAACAATGATGTCCATCCAGGTAGCACTCAGAGAAGAAACCTTAGCGCCTTCTTCAGCCAGTCCCTGCGCAACTGCAACTGTCGTAGTTGCATCTGCGAAGTAAGTGCCGGCGTAGCAAGCCAGAGCCTGAACGATGCAGGCACCGAACAGAGTTCTGCCGAACTTGCCTCTTGAAGGGATCGTGGTCATTGCTGTGTAGTAAGCTGTAGAAGCCAGGTCACCTAATGGAAGAACAACGTTTCCAGGAAGGATCATAGCAATAACCAGCGTGAGCGGAATCAGAACCAGTGAAGTAGACAGGGCTGTCGGATGTCCAAGACATACAGCGGAGTCCATACCGATGAAGAATTCCTGGCCGGAGAATTTCTTAGCCATTGTCTTCTTAGCGGCAGTTGACAGAGGCAGCAGACCTTCCATCAGAACCTTAACCATTCTTGGCAGCAGGAACATCAGGGCAGCCATAGCCATACCTGTCTGCAGAGAAACAGCGATGCTGTTCTTAACGATCAGGGACAGTACTGTACCGAGGATCAGACCGATCATCATCGGGTCAGTAATGAATCTGACAAACGGATTGGCAGCGATACCGCCGGTATCCTTTTCTTCCTTCTTGTCTCCGCCCTTGAAGAACAGATCCAGGAACTTGTTGGCGAGCCAGCCGATTACCAGTGAAGGAGCAGCTGATCCGTGAGGGAGCGAAATGCCCGGAAGATCCATTTCTTCCTGAACCATCTTGGCGAATCTGTCGCCCATGATCAGTGTAGCAACAAAGTGCAGACCGGCAGCCATGAAGGCGATCGCATAGTTCTTGGTCGTAGCATATACAACAGAACCGGTAAATGCACAGTGCCAGTAGTTCCAGATATCGATATCGACAGTCTTAGTGGCCTTGATGACCAGCATGACGATATTGATCAGGAGGCAGAACGGAATAACGAATGTGCCGACAGTCGTTGAGAATGCGACGGCAGCAACATACGACCAGCCCATGTCGACATAGCTCAGAGGAAGGTTGAATACTTCAACCAGAGCCTGTGCGACAGGAGTCATGTAAGTCCAAACCAGGTTCATGACCAGGTTGATACCGATCAGACCGATACCAACGGTCATACCGGACTTAAGAGCCTTAAAGAAATCCAAGCCTAGTACCAGACCTACGATCGTGATCATGACAGGGACCATAACGGTGGAGCCTAGATCACTGATAAATCCAAAAATCCCTAATAAGATTTCCATAAATTTCCCCTTTCAATTCAATTACTTAGATAAAACTTCTAACAACTTCTCGTTTAATTCTTCTTCACCGATACCAGTGATGTATGCCGTTCCGATGATCGTCGGAACACCATAATCAGTTGATAATTTAGTAGAGCTAATGATGACATCCGCACCTTCGACGTAGTTTCCTAATTCAAGGATGTTGCACTGTATCGTCGTATATTTGATACCTGTCGTATCCAAAAACGTACGGACACCGTCATCCATGATTGTAGAAGTCGCGATCCCAGAACCACAAGCTATAACAACTCTCTTCATGTTTCTTCCTCCTTTCTACAAAATTTAACTTTACTATGACAGTAAAGAAAAATCCTAGTTTCTATCTGAAGCGGCTCTCTTAACCGCTTCTGCCATTTCTCTGATCCTGAGTTTCGGATCTTCGGCCTTTAAGATACCGGAAGTAGCCCCCGTACCGTCGGCACCGTGAAAAATGACATTATAGACATCATCCGCGGTAGTGATACCGCTGGCAATATTGATGTGCACGTCAGGATTGACCTTTCTCAGTCTTCTGATCGTCTCATCAATGTAGCTGTTGTCCGCAACGATTCCCGTACCGATCAGTTCCGTCGGTTCCGCCAGAACACAGGAAGGACCAAGCACGCAGACCGCTTCCGCCTCGACCACGGAATCGGCGCAGGCGATCGTATACAGACCCAGCTCTCTGCATCTCTGGATGCAGGAATAAAGTTCATTGACCGTCAGCGGATTCTCCGCATGATTCAGAAAAACCGCTTCTGCCCCGGCATCCGCCAGCGACTCCGGAAGAACATGTCCCATGCCTCTTCCCGGTCTCAGCGATTCCATGTGCTGGGCAGTCAGAATAATGTTTCTGGTGTTTTCCTTGATCAGCCTCAGATCGGCAAAATTGGTCGTAAAGAAAATATCGATATCGAAATCTTCGCTTGCCTTATCCGCTGCCAAGGCAAGTTCCAGACTCTCTTGCCCATACAAATAAGCCTTTGGATTTACCACCAGATACGGCGTTCTTATCTTTCTTTCCATACTTATATTAATTATAAAATAGTTTTATTTCCATTTTCAACACTAGTCATCCAGCGTATACAGCTCTTTTACGCCGAAATCCTCTCTTGCCTTCAGGATGCCGTTCTGCACGTATTCATCGATCGTTGCGATAGGATCCTCGCTCTTGAAGATACCCGAAGCTCCGCCGCCTCCGAAAGCGCCCAGCTTGATGTTCCGGTAGCAGTCTGCACCCGTTCTGATGCCTGCGCCCTGGGCGATCAGCACATCCTTGTCGATGGCTCTGATCGCGGCGATCGTTTCTTCAATATACTCCTCGGAAGCGATCTGATCCGTACCGATCTTGTCGTTCTGTTCCACGACGATGCAGGTCGGATGCAGATGAGCCACCATTGCAGCCTCTATTGCGTTGTCTACGCAGATGTTCGTCTTCAGACCGGCCTCCTTGGCTCTTCTGGTAATATTCACCATCTGATGCAGCGTGATCGGTCTGGAACCGGCGTGGTTGATCACGACGCCGTCCGCTCCGGCTTCCTTCAGCATGCCTGCGGTAATGCCGCCCATCATGTTTCCGGCATCGATGTCATCGCAATACTGGGCAAAGATGACCAGATGCGGACACAGTTCCTTGACTTTCCGGATATCGCAGTAGTTGACCTGGATCTCAACCGTCAGTCCGGTCTCGAC
>JAFZQL010000180.1 GCA_017620435.1 Erysipelotrichaceae bacterium | reverse complement strand
GATGGCGTCAGCATAAAGTGCTGATGTACCATTCCTACGCCATGGTGCAAAGCATCGACAGGACTCTTAATGTCTACTTTCTCACCATTAATGAAAAATTCACCAGAGTCAGGACGTTCCATGCCAAACAGCAACTTCATCAGCGTTGTCTTGCCGGCACCGTTTTCTCCCATCAGTGCGTGAATTTCTCCTTTTTTTACTGAAAGATTTACGTTCTCATTGGCCAGAATGCCGTTGCCGTAAACCTTTGTTACGTTTTTTAACTCTAGTGCATACATATGTTTTTCCACCATATTTAATAATTAGGTGGTTAAACACCTGAAGTATTTAACCACCTATGTCTTCAAATAAACAGATTTGTAATAGAATTATTCGTTATTCGCCCAGGCTCTTAACTCGTTGAACTGATCAGCAGTTCTGCCGTAAGCAGAAGTGATCTTTAATGAACCGTCCAGGCAAGCCTGTTTTGCAGCCTCGACCAGAACCTTTACATTATCAGGAAGATTAGCGTAGTTGCCGTTCTCGATCAGACCGACACATCCGGTATCAAGACCTAATGATTCAGCCTTGCCATATACCAGCGTTCCATCCAGTGTCTTGGCAATCGCACGCTTAGCGGCAGCATATACATCCTTGATTTCTGAAGTCAGAAGGAAAGGTACCCACTCAGGATGGTCTTTCTTGTAAAGGATTTCTCTGTCTTCGTCACAGCCGATAGCCCAAGTCTGCTTGTCATAAGCACCTTCGTAAACACCTGCCTGGCTAGGTCCGCATGCAGGGAATACGACTGTAGCACCGGCTTCGATTTCGGAAATCGTGGTCTGTTTTGCCAGAGCGTTGTCATACCAGTCGTTGGTGAAAGTGATCAGGATCTTGCCGTCCGGATTAACGGATTTTGCACCTTCTACATAGCCGTAGCAGAAGTCTTCGATAGAAGAAATTTCCTGTCCGCCAACAAAACCGATGACGCCGTTTTCTGCCATTGCCATGGCTACGATACCGGCCAGGTAAGAACCTTCATTTGCTTTGAAGCTTGCGGAATAGACGTTCTCACAAGGGAAGTCATCAAAATTGAAAGTCGTATCGAACAGACAGAATTTCGTATCCGGATACTCATTCGCAATGCCTTCATCGCCAAGGATCGCGCACATTGTTGATCCGGAACTGATGATGATGTCATATCCTACTTCCAGAACGTCCAGCAGCTGTGATTTCAGTTTAGCCTGGTCAGCTGCTGTATCACCGACTTCGTAGACAGCGCAGTTTGTGTTGCCGTTGGCAATCATTTCTTCACCAACATCGGCAATCATGTCCTGGATACCGCTATCGCCACGAACAGATGAACAGAAGATAGCAACACGTACATTGTCAAGTGTCAGCTCTTCAGCCGGAGTCTCTCCTCCGTTTCCTGATTCACCGCCATTGTTGCCTGAACAGCCGGCAATCGAAAAACCGAGAATCAGAACAAGTAAAACAGTCAGTAGTTTTTTCATTTTTCTCCTCCTAATTCTTTTCGTTCAAAAAAGAACGATATAGATTTTGATTAAAAACCTTACTGATACTTTTATTATCCATTAAATTTAACATTATTTCAACTTAAATGTTATATTCTGCGAGAAGATCGATTATAACAAAAAACCGGAATACCGGCCTTAAGTGCAAATAATCAACGCTATAAAATTAACACATTAACAATCAATATGTTCTACTCTGCCAGCAGAACAATAGCTCCCTTCTGTTCAAGAATACGTTTCTGCTTCGGATCCAGATCTTTATCGATTATGATTCCGGAGAATTCGCTGATATGCGAGAATTCGATCATGCTTGTTTTGAATATTTTGGTAGAATCGCACACCAGATAGCAGTGGTCAGAGATATCGATGACACTTTTCTTTAATCCTCTTTCAGCAATATCCAGGATCATAACATTTCCGTTTTCATCGATAGCGTTGCAGGCAATAAATGAAACTGAAAAATTGTATCCTTTCAGCTGAGATTCCGCCGAAGGACCGATGCTGCACATTGCCTTGCCTTTCATTTCTCCGCCGATCATGATCGTCCTTATTTCGTTGTTCTTACATAAAGCGGCTGCTGTATTCAGTGTATTTGTCGAACAGAACAAACGAAAAGGGATCTCCGTCATCTTCTTTGCTATGGCATAACAGGTAGACCCGGAATCAATAAAAACTCTGTCGTTCTCTTTTAACAAGCCTACTGCTCGTTCAGCAATCAGTTCTTTTGCCCGAGTATTCTCAAAGACGCGTTCATTTATGGAACTCTCAACATGACTGCCCGCTTTGATGTCAACGGCGCCTCCAAAATATCTACGAACCACTCCCGCTTTCTCCAGCTCAGCGATATCGCGCCATACAGTCATTTCCGATATATTGAATTTTCTACTCAGTTCACTGCTCTTAATAGAGCCGTTCTCTCTTAGTTCTTCTAAAATGGCTACCAGTCTTTCTTGCTTTCTCATATGATAATGTCCTTAACATTCTAACGGCTTTTTAACATTTTTATGATAACATTCAAGTACATATCAGGTATATAAAAGATGAATAAAATCTATGTCTATACCGTCTCTGTATATCCTTAACGATTGAAAAAGACTAAAAAAGGGTATAATAAAAAGCGGAGGTGATTCTTATGAAAAGAACAGACTCCAACTCAATAACGGCATAAGCCGTAACATATCGGGCTGCGAAGCCCTTTTTTATTGGATATAGAACGACCTTAATAGACCGTAGCTGAATACCTTCGCTCCATCAGGAACTTCTTTCAGAACGTGATAGACATTGGCAACATCGCCCATCGCCATGATGGTCATCATCCAGGTCACGAAAGCCAGAGCCATGTCATAAGGCATCGGAATCATAGCCGGAAGGATCAGCCACAGCACAAAAGGAATAATACCCAGGATAAACATCGGTGCCAGAGACATGGCAATGAAACGGTTCCTGCCGATCATTTCTTCACAATACACGAAATAAGCGCCTTCTTCCTTTGCCTTCCAGATCGTTTTCAAGGCTTCTCTAGGATAAAACAAAGCATGGATGAACTCGTGTACATAGGTCAGAAAATGTATCGCCAGAACAGCCAGAACAAAGGACAGGATCAAATGCAGATCCATCTTCAGATGATAGTCATATTCTTTGACTTTCAATAAAGTCAAAACAACCATCAGTATAAATACCGGCAGCAGTATCACAGAACCCCTGACAAACTCTTTCTTCAGATCGGAAACGATGCCGAATTCCACGGCATTCTCCGGTATTTCTTTCCGCACGATCAGCTGTTCATCGGACGTATAGTCACCCATGATCCTGATATTGAACATCATTCCTTTTCCTGTTCCCTGACACAGAGTTTCAGTTTTCTGCCGGACCCGGTAACGGCTACACTTTCGGAAGTGTTACCGATATGCCTTCCATCCGCATAGATCCCGGCATCGTTATGGTTGACCGAAACAGTGATCTTCTTGTTTTCGGATACGACCAGCGGAGCGATGTCCTTGGTGTGAGCACAGATCGGTGTGACCGCCAGGACATTTGTGCCGTCTTCCAGCAGAGGTCCATAGGCGGAAAGATTGTAGGCTGTTGAGCCGGTCGGGGTACAGACGATCAGTCCGTCTCCGCGCATGGAATAACGGTATCTGTCTTCGATCTTCAGATCCAGATCAACGGTCTGACCGAAGTCGTTCTTGGAAACGATGATGTCGTTCAGAGCGTAATAAACCTTATGATCCACTTCACATTCCAGAACCGTCTTCTCTACTGTCCTGCACTGTTTCAGGATCTGATCAAAACCGGAAATCTCTTCCTGCTTCAGGGCACACAGATAACCCAGACGCCCGCTGTTGATCCCCAGCAGCGGTTTATCTAACTTGAAAGCTTCCTGGAACGCTCGAAGCAGGGCACCGTCGCCGCCTAAAGACAGGACCAGATCGCTCTCTTCAACAGAAGATACGATCTTATATTCTTGTTTTCTTAACAGTTCTTTTACTTCTTCGGCTTCCTGCACCTGAGTTTCGGTATAGCCGTTTGCACAGATGTATAGTTTCATATTATTTCTCTTTCAGATAGGCATCGATGGATGCCGCGGCGAGTTTTCCTGCGCCCATTGCCGAGATGACGGTAGCCGCTCCGGTCACAGCATCTCCTCCGGCATAGACTTTCTCTCTGGAGGTCAGTCCTTCTTCGTTGACGATGATGCCTCCCCGTTTATTGACTTCCAGTCCTTCGGTCGTGTTCTTGATCAAAGGATTTGGCGATGTGCCGATCGCCATGATGACCGTATCGACATCCAGCACGAATTCTGAACCGGGAATCTCCACCGGTCTTCTTCTTCCTGAAGCGTCCGGCTCGCCCAGTTCCATCCTGATGCATCTGACACCGGTTACAAAGCCGTTCTTCGGATCTCTTGGATCATCGGGATTGTTGTAGCCGAGTATCTCAACCGGATTGTTCAGCAGTCTGAAGTCGATGCCTTCTTCTATCGCGTGTTCGACTTCTTCCTTGCGGGCCGGCAGTTCTTCCATGGAACGCCGGTAGATGATGTAGACCTTTTCCGCACCAAGACGTAAGGCCGTTCTGGCCGCATCCATGGCGACATTGCCTCCGCCGACGACAGCGACTTTCCCGCCTTTCATGATTGGCGTAACCGGATCTTCTTTGTACGCTTTCATGAGATTGGATCTGGTCAGGAACTCATTGGCCGAATAGACGCCCTTGAAAGCTTCTCCCGGGATATTCATGAAGTTCGGCAGTCCTGCACCCGATCCGATGAACACCGCTTCATAGCCCATATCGAACAGTTCATCGATCGTTAAAGTCTTTCCGATAATGACATTCGTCTCGATATCCACATTCAGCTGTTTCAGCGTTTCCACTTCCTTGGCTACGATCGCCTTCGGAAGTCTGAATTCCGGAATGCCATAGACCAGGACGCCTCCTGCCGTATGTAGGGCTTCAAATACCGTTACTTTATAGCCTTTCTTCGCCAGATCCCCGGCACAGGTCAGGCCGGATGGACCGGAACCGATGACTGCTACCTTGTGTCCGTTGGCTTCCGGCAGCACAGGTTTCTGCGTATTGTGTTCATTATGATAATCGGCAACGAATCGTTCCAGTCTGCCGATTCCTACCGGTTCAAAACGGATCCCCATGGTACATTTTGATTCGCACTGTTTCTCCTGCGGACAGACACGTCCGCAGACCGCAGGAAGGGATGATGTCAGAGCGATGATGCGGTAGGCTTCTTCATAATCCTTCTCTTTTATTCTGGCGATGAATTCCGGAATATGGACGTTGACCGGGCAGCCTCCTACACATGGCTGATTCTTGCAGTTGAGACAGCGGGCAGCTTCACTTAAAGCCGTCTGTTCATCATAGCCCAATGCGACTTCATCGAAATTGTGCGCTCTGATTTCCGGAGCCTGCACAGGCATTTCGTGTTTCTTTTCTATCAAAGCCATTATGCCGCCTCCTTCCGGAACAGATTACACGTCTCTTCATAAGCGTGTCTCTCGAAATCCGCATACATCCTGTTTCTCGACATCGCCTCGTCGAAATCGACTTCGTATCCGTTGAAGTCCGGTCCGTCCACACAGGCGAACTTCGTGATTTTCTGCCCGTCTCTATTCAGCGTCAGTCGGCAGCAGCCGCACATTCCCGTTCCGTCTATCATGATCGGATTCATGGATACCGTTACCGGGATCTCATATGGTTTTGCGGTCAATGTGACGAATTTCATCATGACTAACGGGCCGATGGCGATGATTTGATCGAATCTTTCTCCCTGTTCCAGCAGTTCTTTCAATGGAGCGGTGACATTCCCCTGTCTGCCGTAAGAACCGTCATCCGTCATGACATAAAGCCTGTCTGAACAGGTCTTGAATTCGTCTTCCAGAATGACGATATCCTTGTTTCTAAAACCGATGATGGAGCTTACCTCTGCACCCAGACGATGGAATTCTTCCGCCACCGGCATGGCGATTGCACAGCCTACGCCTCCGCCGATGATACAGACTTTTCTGATTCCTTCGGTCTTTGTCGCTTCCCCTAAAGGTCCCGCAAAATCCTGCAGGTATTCATTCTCTTTTTTATGATTTAGTTTCTCCGTCGTCGCACCGACGATCTGAAAAATGATCTTGACCGTTCCTTTTTCTTTGTCCGTTCCGGCAATCGTCAGGGGGATCCTTTCTCCATCTTCATCGACTCTTAAAATGATGAACTGCCCCGGTCTGGCCTTGCGGGCAACCAGCGGCGCTTCGATCTCCATCTGTGTGACGGTCGGATTCAGTGTTTTCCTGCTGATAATCTTGTACATATCCATCTGT
>JAFZQL010000179.1 GCA_017620435.1 Erysipelotrichaceae bacterium | reverse complement strand
GTCATCGTAGATAAAAGGATACAGTTCATCTTCTTTTCCTTCTTCATAGACGACTGCATACTGTTTATCATTGGCCTCAAAAGTCATGTAGATCTTCATTTCAACTTCTTTGCCGTTTTCATCGGTAATAAAAATACTGTTTTCTTTCATAATATTTGCTTTCTTTCACTTAACGAAACAGACTCTCCGGTTAGGGAGAGCTATTTCAACAGTTATTTGATTAATCAGAAGCGATTCCTCATGATTCCGTGCTTTCAAGATAATATCTGACAAGTTCTTCTATGATCTCGTAGCGTTCTACCTGCTGGATATTATTGCGTGCGTTTTTGTGTGAGGAAATATAGGCGGGGTCATTGCTCATCAGATATCCTGAGATCTGATTCACGGCATTGTAACCTCTCTCTTCAAGAGCTTCGGAAACTTCTTTCAGGAGCTGTTTCATGTTTTCTCTTCTGATCTCTTCAGAAGTAAACAGCATTGTTCTTGACATGTTAGAAGCCATATTCTACCTCCTTTTCCTCATTATACACTATATCGGTACTTATTGGATGAACTTTTCGACTTCACTAAGAAGCAGCTGAGTATCAACACCGGTGCCTCCGCCCTGGGCTAGATCAGACTTACCGCCTCCCCTGCCGTTAGCCAGCGTACAGGCTTTGGAAATGATCTCTCCGCATCTGATACCACCATCCTGCGCTTTGTTCCCGGCTGAAGCGACCATGGAGAGCTTGTCGCCGTTTTGATTCACAACGAAGACGAAACCGCCGTCAAGTTTATTGCGTATGCCGTTGGCGTAATCTTTCAGATTGCCTTCATAAGAATCAAGAGAAAGAAGCAGATATTTGAATTTGCCGTTGTCTTTCGCCTTACGGATCAGGGAATCGGCTTCTTCGTTCATCAGTTTTTCTTTCAGAACTTTCAGTTCACTGTTCAAGGAAGCGTTTTCGTTTTTAAGCTGCAGCAGACGATCGTAGATCATGTCGATGTTTTTCAGCTTCAGTTCGTCCTTCAGAACATCCAGCTTGTGTTCATAGTCCTTGAAACCTTCATAGGCTTTCAACTTGGTCATAACTTCCATCCTTCTGATGCCGGAACCAATGGATTCTTCGGAAACGATCTTGAAGACGCCCAGATCGGTCGTATTGGAAGCGTGCGTACCGCCGCAGAATTCCTTGGATACATCGCCCATGGAGACGACTCTGACTTCATCCGTGTATTTCTCATCGAACAGAGCGATGGCTCCTGTCTTCTTGGCTTCCTCGATCGGTAATATTTCCGTAGTGATCGGCAGCTGCAGTGCGATGAAGCTGTTTACTAGACCTTCTATTTCATTCAGCTGTTCCGGAGAGACTTTCTCATAGTGCGAGAAGTCGAAACGGGCATAGTCCTTGCAGACATAGGAGCCGGCCTGCGCAACGTGGGAACCCAGTACTCTGATCAGAGCAGACTGCAGCAGGTGCAGAGATGAATGGTTGGCACGGATCTTCAGTCTGTCACCCGCATTGATCTCCTGTTTCAAAACGTCTTTTTCTTTTAACAAGCCTTCTTTTACGACGACATGATGCAGGAACTGTCCGTTCGGCGCCTTCTTGACGTCATTGACTTCAGCTTTGAAACTGTCGTTGTAAAGGATGCCGGTATCGGCGCACTGACCGCCGGATTCCGCATAGAAACAGGAATGATCGAATACGATCTCGCCTTCGTCAGACAGTTCACTGATTCTGATTCCGTTTTTGAACAGACCCGTTACTCTGCCTTCATCTTCTGTTTTTTCATATCCGGTAAAGGTAAACGGCTCATTGAAGTTCAGCAGGTCTTCCGACTGGTTGTGCATGGATTCTTCGACATCTCTGGCGTTTCTGGCCATTTCCCGCTGCCTGTTCATGCAGGTTTCGAAGCCTTCCAGATCGCATTTGAGCCCCTGCTCCTCTGCCGATTCAATGGTCATTTCTTTCGGGAAACCGTAGGTATCGTAGAGTTTGAAGATCACTTCACCGCTTAAAACGCCGTTCTGGGCCTTTTTCAGCTCTTCTGCGAGCAGTTTCTCGCCGTTTGACAGTGTCAGCAGGAAAGATTCTTCTTCTTTCAGAATGAGCTTCTTTACAAAGCCTTTCTTATCCATCAGATAAGGATAGAAATCTTTCATGTTTTCACATACCGTATCGACGATCTCGTACAGGAACGGCTTTTCGATGCCGATATTTCTGCCATAGCGCATCGCTCTTCTTAAGACTCTTCTTAAGACATAGCCTCTGCCTTCATTGGAGAAAGTGGCTCCATCAGACAGTGCAAACACGCAGGTACGGATATGGTCGGCGATGACCCTGTAAGCCATCTTGTCTTCGTCATATTTCTTTTTGGCGAATTCTTCGGTCTTGCGGATATACGGCAGGAATAGGTCCGTATCGAAGTTGGTTTCGCCGTCCTGAATCATCGCCACCAGTCTTTCCAGACCCATGCCGGTATCGATGTTTTTCTGCGGCAGTTCCTTGAAATCTTTCCTGTCTACGCCTTCCTTGGCATCATATTGAGAGAATACGTTGTTCCAGAGTTCAACATAACGGTCGTTCTCCATTTCGTCGAAGAAGAGTTTCTCGCCGATCCCTTCCGGATCGTATTTCGGACCGCGGTCGTAATAGATCTCGGAATCCGGACCGCAAGGTCCTTCACCGATCTGCCAGTAGTTGTCGTAGGACTTCAGGATATGAGACGGATTCAGACCGATCTGTTTCGTCCAGATATCGTAGGATTCCGTATCGTCCGGATATACCGTTACATAGATCCTGTCCGGATCAAAGCCGATCCATTCCGGAGAAGTCAGAAACTCCCAGGACATTTTCAGCGATTCTTCCTTGAAATAGTCGCCGATCGACCAGTTGCCGAGCATCTCAAAGAAAGTATGATGGCGGGAAGTCTTGCCGACATTCTCGATATCGTTCGTACGGATGCACTTTTGTGCGTTCGCGATACGGTTGGATTTCGGTTTTTCTCTTCCGTCCAGATATTTCTTCAGCGCCGCAACACCGGAGTTGATCCACAGAAGCGTCGGGTCATTTACCGGGATCAAGGAAGCGCCCGGTTCGATCATATGATCTTTTGAGCGGAAAAAGTCCAGAAACATTTGTCTAACCTGATTGCCACTAAGATTTTTCATCGTCTATCCTCCTGAAATAAATAAAACGTCCTGTCTAAGGACGTTATTACGTGGTACCACCTTAGTTCACATGAGGCATGTGCACTTTTATTCTTAACGCGAATGACACGTCAGGCATTGCCCTGAATCCAAGGAAGCAGCTTCGTCTGTCCCTTCCTGCATCCTTTCACCGGCCGGATACTCTCTATAAGGTCCTGACAGATTACTCATCTTCCCATCTATCTTAACATATTTATTTAAAATTCAGTTATTTTTTTCCGCGTTGTGTATCGCAACCAGCAGTCCCGGAGCCAGCAGGACATTGGTCAGCAGTTCAATAATGAAGTTCAGGCTGGTTAAAGCCGCCAGCATCACGGTAAAAGAAGAACCGAAGAAAATGATCAGGCACAGAAACAGTGTTCCGGTATTGACGATCGGAGCGACTGCGGAAGCTACGATGATCGCTGCCGTTTCGCTTTTCTTTTTCAGCAGATGATAAGTGCAGGCAGACAGCAGTCCGGCCAGAGCGCCTTTCAGGATACATACGGAAATGGTGACGACAGGCCTTGCCGCCAGCATGGTTGCACCGGAAGGATCCGCTCCCGTTACTACCATGATCGCTACGACAATACCGAATACCAGACCCATGATCATGCCTACGAAAGATCCGAATACCGCACCCGCAACGATGATCGGAATCAGCGTTAGAGTGATCGGGAATGCGCCGAAATTAATGAATGTCGCTGCACACTGCAGAACGGCTACGATAGCTGCGAATATGATAATGACTGTTCTTCTTCTAAGTTGTTCTTTCATTTTCCAAGTCTCTCTTTCAATGTGGTTGCACGCTGTTTCATGCTGCGTGACAGACCCTGTCTGAACAGAGTTTCGTCTCCTATTATAACAAGTTTTTTTCTTGCGCGGGAGATTGCCGTATAAATCAGTTTTTTATTCAGCATGTGGATATTGTTCCGGTTGAAAATAAAGTATACGATCTGGTATTCGGAACCCTGGGATTTATGGACCGACATGGCATAGGCCAGAGACAGATCAGCCAGGTCGTCGAAAGCATAGAAGACATAGACGCCGGAATAGTTGACCATCAGATACTTCTCTTTCATGTCGATTTCTTCCAGAATACCGATGTCGCCGTTGTATACGTCGTCTGTAGGTCTGTTCTTCAGCTGCAGGATCTTGTCCCCTTCTCTAAAGATATGATCTCCGATCCTTCTTTCCGCCTTGTCGATGCTTCTTGGGTTGAATGTACTCTGCAGCAGCAGATTGAGATTGTCTATCCCCCATTCTCCCTTGTACATCGGGGAAAGGATCTGTATTTCATCAAGCGTATAGCCATCTTTCAGATTTTCCTTGATCAGAGAGATCAGATCGAAGTCTCCTCTTTCATACGGATAGAAATGAATGTCTTTCTGGTATCTAGAAATGTCCGCGTCGTCTTTTATGATGTCGTCAGCCAGAGAAATGATCTCGTTGCCTTTATCCTGACGGTAGTTCAGATCCAGAAGCGTTACGGGAATCTTGTCAGATTCAATCAGATCGTTCAGCAGTTTTCCCGGTCTGATGGAAGGAAGTTGATTGTGGTCGCCGATGATGCAGATCTTCTTGATCCGGGAACAGGCCTTCAGCAGTGAAGCAAACAGGGAATTGTCAACCATCGAGAACTCGTCGATGATGATCGCATCGTAGAGGATCGGGTTGTCCGCTCCGAATACGAAAGTATTGGTTTCTTTATCCCATCTAAGCAGAGAATGTATTGTCTTGGATTCCACTTCACAGATCTCTGCGATTCTTTTTGCAGCTCTTCCTGTCGGTGCGACGATGATCAGACTGGAAAAAGGATAAACGCTTTTGAAGATCTCGGACATCGTCTTGATGATGGTAGTCTTTCCTGTGCCCGGACCTCCGGTGATGATAGAGATATCGTTCAGGAAGAAAGAACGTATCGCCTGCTTCTGTTTCTCATCGTAGGCGATTTTAAGGCTGTTTTCCGCATTCTTAATCCCTTCTTCGATCAGAATATCATCCGCATGCATATCGCTCTGAAAAGACTTCAGAAAATCACTGATATACAGTTCATCGTAATAATCCGAAGAAAGATAATATCGGTCATCTTCTCTGACGATGTATTCTTTATCCCGGCATCTTTCAATGATTTCTTCCAGATTGTCCATGCCTCCGTAGTAAGAAACCAGATGCATCAGTTCATCTTCCGTAACATAGAGATCTCCGGAGCTGAAGGTATAATCGGTAAGCAGTTTGATCAGGAACGCTTCCCGGTACTTGTTCTGGGAATCATCGAACTCGTTTCTCATCGCAAATGTACGCACCTTGTCGAAGCTCATACCGTAAACTTCGTTGTAGAAGCGGAACGGATTATCTTGCGATACTTCGACGGTAGCCAGCTTGAAACGGTTGAAGATCTTCTGGGCTTCCAGATTGTTGAAGCCGTTGGAAACCAGATAGAACAGGATCTCGTTCTCCGGATCGTTCATCTGACGGAAACCTTCCTGCAGTGACTGATACTGTTTCTCGCTGAGATCGACTTCCATGATTTTTGAAGGATCTTCTTTCAGGATCTTCAATGTATCGCTGCCGAAATGCAGATAGACCTTTTCCGCAGTCTTCTTACCGATACCGGGGAAAGCGCTGCTTTTCAGATAGGAAATGATCTCTTCCTTCTGATCGGACAGGTATTTTTCTATCGTCAGCATGTTGAACTGCAGTCCGTAGCGGTAGTGTTCCGTATAATGACCCGTCAGAACGTACTTCTGACCGTGTTCAAAATCAAAAGAAGGTCCGGTTACCGTGATCGTCCCTTCTTCGGTCCTGAATTTGCTAACCATGTACTTTTCGCTTTTGTACAGTACATGGGTAAACTCGCCTGTCAGTATTTCTATCAGTTCATCAGCCATTTTTCACTCTCTGATCAAGCCATTCACCGACATCCGTGCCGTTGATGTAGGTCTTTTCAATGACGCCGCCGCCCAGAAGCATTCCATTCTTGTAGAAAACAGCCTGCTGACCGGGGGTCACAGATTTAACTTTCTGCGGATAGTACAGCATTGCCTCATGATCGGATATCTTCTTAAGATGTACTTCATTGTCGTTCTGCCGGTAGCGGAACTTGCATTGGATATCCATTTCATCTGCAATCTCTTCAATCCAGTTGATGTCGCAGATATAGGCGGAATCGGAATCCAGATAAGATTCGTTTTTAACAGATGTCAGATAAAGAATATTGTTCTGTACATCTTTTCCGACGCAGTAGTACGGTCCCCTGTTGCCGCCGACGCCGAAGCCTTTTCTTTGACCCAGGGTATAGTAGTAGACGCCTTCATGGGTGCCGATTTCTTCCAGGGTATCGATATCGATGATCTTTCCCGGTTTCATCGGGATGTAGTTTTTCAGGAATTCCCGGAAATCTCTTTCACCGATGAAACAGATGCCGGTAGAATCCTTCTTGTCGGCGATCGGCAGATCCAGTTCATGGGCTATCCTTCTGACTTCTGTTTTCGGGATATCTCCTAACGGAAACAGAGAATAATCCAGAGCTTTTTTACTGACCTGGGCCAGGAAATAAGACTGGTCTTTGGAAAGATCGGCCGCCTTGTAGTAATGACGGATTCCATCCGTTTCATCAGCTTTGAAATAGTGACCGGTCGCGATGGCTTCAAATCCCTTTTCTCTAGCAAATCTTTCAAAATAATCGAACTTGATGTACTTGTTGCAAAGGATATCCGGATTCGGGGTTCTTCCCTTCTTGTATTCTTCGATGAAGTTCTGAAATACATAGTTCCAGTATTCCTCGATATAATCGCTGCGTAGAAGCTCTAGACCGAGTTTTTCAGCTGTTTTCTTCGCGTCGTTGTAGTCGGATTCCTGCGGACAGATGTCGTCGTTCAGGGTGCTGTTTCCCAGCGTATCGTTGTTCAATGCAGAGTCCCAGTTACGCATAAAACAGCAGGTCACATCATAACCTGCCGATTTTAATAGATG
>JAFZQL010000178.1 GCA_017620435.1 Erysipelotrichaceae bacterium | reverse complement strand
CGCCTTCTGCGAATTTTCTTCCTTCACCTTCCGGATCGATGGTCCAACCGACGAACTTGTATCCTTCGGTCGTGAAAGTATTGTCGTTTACATTATAGGTCTTGTTGTATTCCAGATTTGTCTGGTCAGGAACATCAACGTTATCTTTTGTCGGTTTTGTTCCTTCCGGTCTGTTTGCATCGTAGAGTACTTCATACTTGATCGGTTCCCACTGTGCAACGAATTCCTTATCGCCGGTATCCCATGGGTCGACCTGATTGTCTGATCCGTCTGCTCTGGTCCAGCCTTTGAATATATATCCTTCTCTGGTCGGTTCATTCGGAATCGGAACAGCATCGCCTGATACGACATATTCTGTCGGGTTGCCCTCTGCAGGTGTTGCAGCCGGGCCGCCGTCTGTCTTATCGTTCAGATCATAAGTGATGTTGTATTTTCTGGAATAGAAATAAGGAATGACATAAGCGCCCTGTGTGAATGTGAAGGTATCAAAACTGAATGATCCGTTCATATCCATATAGAAGCAGTTGCTGTTGTTGAAATCCGGAGCAGGGCTCTTGGAAGAATATCTTTCCGGACCGCCTCTTTTTGCAAGACGATAAAGTCCATCATCTGCGAGCTCATAATAATCGGCAATGCCATCATATGACAGATAGTATATTTGTCTCTTTGTCGTATCAAACAGATAGTGCGATTCATCCGGATCTTTAAATCCGAAGATAACATCGATCGGATATTCCGTATTATCTGCCGGATTCAGCAGCGTAATCGTCCATCTGATCGTAGCACCATAACGGCCCTTCATGCCAAGCTTTACAAGACCGGTGCTGCCATCGATCCAGAGTCTGATCCATGAACCGTTTGTAATTTCGCCCTCATCAATGACTTCAGCTTCCAATTGAACTGTAATCGGTCTGCCGAAATAATCCAGCTCGCCGGGATAAGTGACCGTATAAATAATCGGATCTTCTCCCTCGGCAGCCTTTACCATATCCAGACCTTTATTACCGACATTCAAAAATTCGCCGCTGTATCTCTGCAGTTCAGGATCGCTTTGAACTTCCGTTGTGGTAAGAGTCAGTTTTATGAAATCATCTTCACTGTTGATTGGTATACCGCCATTTTCTTTGTCACCAACAGTAATGATTCCTGTTTCCCCTTCTTCCGCCTTAACTGTTCTTGACACCGTACTTGGAACCAGCATCAAGGCAATCAGAAGCAGGATAAGAGATTTTGCTAAACAATTCTTTTTGCTAAACATATATCTATCTCCCTTCCAATAAGAAAACATAAATATTCATAATTATTATACACCAAAATATCCTAACATCCTAAAAATATATATATTTTTTTATTTTTTAGGAAGTTTCAGCATTTTTCCTACCTGAAGATCGGCTTGCGGAGGGTCCCAGCGGCAGGTTCCGGAGGAAGAAGAGAAGGTCATTTCCCCGAATCTGATGTCTCCGTTATCCAGAAGATACAGATCGACACGGACATGCGGGAAGCCTTTCGCTAGTTTTTCGGCGATCCGGATCATGGACGGCACCGCTTCCGGCATCGGGATATCTTCTTCGATAAGCGGATAGGTTCCGGTCGAATACGGAAGCATGTTCCACTTTGTATCGTAGAGCGCCATTCTGGTATGGATCCCCCGGTCTTTGATATATTCGATAAACTCGCATCTGCCGTCGAAGCACCAGAACTTGTAGTCGTCCAGACTGCGTCCGTTGTTGTTCAGATACGCTTCCGCGATCAGTCTGCGCGGAATATCGTCGTACTGCATTTCCAGACCCATGGAGAAGGAAAAGTTCTCTGTCAGCCAGCGGTCGGCCTGATGTCTGATCTGATTCAGATCGCTTTCCGCCTTGTTTCTGACGATGAGATTCATCCCCGAACCGTGATTCGCCTTCAGTACAAAAGACGCAGGAAGCGCATCGAAATTGATCTCAGAAGCATTCCGGTACACCCCAAGCAATGGAATGAGATATTCTTCCCCTATCCTGTTCCTGACCCAGTCTCTTACCAGATACTTATCGGACAGAAGGGTCTTTTCAGGATTTCTGTCGTAAAGTTTCAGCCACTGTATCTTCTCGTTGTACGACTCGGGATTCTCCAGATCCAGAATATTGCCTGTCCGGTCTTTATACCACTGTTTCAGTACTTCGGGATATCTTTCAGGATCCATCTGATAATAGAGAAGCTTTTCCACGTTATCCATCTTTGTCTGGATTTCAGACAGTTTCTGATTCTGACTGTTGATCTGATTGATGAATGCCTTCTTCGATATCGGCAGGATCCGGTTCAGTAAGTCTTTCATTGCAGTACCTCTACTACTATTATATAAAAAAACGATAGATTAATTTCTATCGTTTTTGTTTGTTTTTAACCGCCGTTCCCTTCTCCGGTTTCACCTGTGCCGCCTGAACCGGTAGAACAGGCAGATCCGGAAAGTTTCGGAAGGGTTTCCGTCTTTTCTTCACCGCAGACTGAACAGCGGTACTTGACGTATCCGTCCGCATCGCAGGTCGCTGCAACTCTTTCGATTTCGACCCAGTCGTGTCCTAATGCGCCTATGTCTTCTTCTTCAGCTTCGCCGCATCTCGAGCAGACACGGTGTCTGTGCCCTTTGGCGGTGCAGGTCGGTTCAGAGTCAACGATCCAGTCGCCCCAGACATGTTCACAGATCCTCTTCCAGTGCGCATAGACGGTCGTATTTCCGGAAACATCTCCGGTATCGTAGACACGGTCCCCGCCTTCTTTTGCGGTATACCAGCCTTGGAATTCATACGTGAATCCGTCGCTTTCCGTCATATCCGACAGCGTCGGGAATGTGATGTAGTTGCCTTCAAAGGAATCTTCTGTTGTTGTGGTGATATCGTTCGGAGCACTGCCATGATCCGTACTGAACTTGACGGTATACTTGCCGTTCTTGACGACGATCTTCAGGACATCGATGTTTTCGATCGCGGTATACGGACTCGGCGACTGTGAAGTAACAGTGCCGACTTCGCCGGATACATCGGACTTGAATACGACTTCGTATCTGACGCCGTGGTTTCTCGCCCATCTGACGGCCTTCATGAAGTTGCTGCCGACAAAGTTCGGAAGCTGCTTGTCTTCGTCGATCTGGCCGATGCCCATGACCGTAATGCTTCCGCTCGGTTTCTCTGAAATCAGATCGCCGTATCTGACAGACTGCTCGACGACCAGACCTTCTTGCGAAGGATCGTAGTTCTTATCGCCCGGAGAGATGACGGAGATCGTCAAAGTGACGCCGTTGGCGGATGCCCACTGCATCGCTTCAGCCTGTGTCAGACCGACCAGATTTGCCCAGTATGGAGGCATTGGTGGAGGAGTGAACAGGAATTCATTGTCATAGTCCGTGGAATAGAATGCCGGTCTTACATACGGATTCAGCGAGGAGAACTCGAAGGTCCTGTCCTGCGCTACCGTAGCGTATTCGCCCATGACTTCTTTCAGATGCGAGATCGATTCGTCATAGGATCCCTTATAGATCAGGTAGACCCATAAAGGCAGTCTCATGGAATAGCTGTAGTACATGATGCCGCCATAACCGGTGATTCTTAACGTCTGGAAATCGACCAGCGAGAAGGTATCCAGACTGGTGTAGTTTCTGGTATTCAGCAGTAGATTGAAAACGTTTGTCAGCTGTGACAGCGTCATATCGGTGCTCATCCAGTCCGATGCCGCATCCATGGCGTTGAGAGCCAGGGTGATATCTCCGGATTGAATGAACTTCTTGGCGATACCGATGATGACTTCCTTCTGATGCTGCTGACGGTCGAAGTCGCC
Organism: Erysipelotrichaceae bacterium; assembly: GCA_017620435.1. Classification (GTDB taxonomy): domain Bacteria; phylum Bacillota_I; class Bacilli_A; order Erysipelotrichales; family Erysipelotrichaceae; genus Colivicinus. The sequence continues at coordinate 4,312 of JAFZQL010000178.1, read as the reverse complement.
GTTAGGCATGTGGTGTCTTTCTCTGCAGAACTGCAGAGCCATCTGGCCGTCGGCTACATAGGTTCCTGCAGGAACCAGGATACCGTCCAGTTCGAACTCGACAGGGTTCGTAATACGGACGCCGCCGATCGCATTGACGATCTGAACCAGTCCCAGATAGTCCAGTTCCATGTAATAGTCGATATCCATGCCCAGGAACTCTTCTACCGTTTCAATGAAACAGGCTCTGGAAGTAGATCTTCCGGAGTTGATCTTATCGTATTCTCCCCCATAGCATGGGATCTTGACAAACGAGTCTCTGGCAATCGACATCATCGATACGGTATAGGTCTGCGGATTGATGGTCGCCAGGATAATGGAGTCGGCCAGTCCGACAGATGAACCGATATCCGTTCTTGAATAGCCGATCAGCAGGACATTAAACGGATCCGTGTTAAGGTTTTTCTTTGTTTTGGTGCTTTCGATTTTCAGTTCCTGTTCAAACGGCTGGAAATCGATCAGCTTTTCCAGATAAGGACCGAAAGAAGAGTTCTCATCGTTTCCGTAGATCGTTCTGTAGGCCGAAGTGATGACGATCGCATCGACATCGTTGTCCAGCAGTCCCTGCATCATTTCCGCATTGGTTTTATAGTCTACGGTCGCATAGTCGATCTTCTCTTTCGACAGCAGTTCGGTGGCAATATAGGTGATGCCGTTGGTGGTTTCCATCAGCATGCCGACTCTTTTGCCGTTCAGATCGTCGATTGAAGAGAACTGATTGTACTTGTCGTAGCAGACAAACAGTCCGCTGTAGGTCTCGTATTTGTCTTTCCCGTCATCCAGGACGTTGTTGACGATGCCGTTGGCCTTGGCGATCGCTACCGAACCAACCGTACCTCCGATCAGCAGCAGTACAGCCATGAGTGAAGAAACGATCTTCAGAAGCATGTCCCGATGATTGAAACCGATAAAGAATACAATATCAATGATGATCATCAGACAGATCACGATCGCAACTGCGGAACCAAACAGCGACGGATAGATGGCGTAGTAGCGCCAGGACCACAGGATCGCCAAAAGGACGGCAACGTGTGCCAGGACCAGAAGAGCGAGCGCGACGATCGTCAGTACGCTCTCCTTGTTAAGACTAATCCTGTTGTTCATCTTCAATCTGTGTTTCATCAGCTTTCCTAATCTCTATCGGGCTCTTGCTTGCCTCGGTTATTTCATATCTGCCGTTGTTGTTGACAACAATAAAATTCATGCTTGTATCGTAATCGTTCAGATTCAGCGCCGTTTCTTCTTTGTATGTCCAGCGGCAGCTGACATAATACGCCTCATACGGGACATCGTCATAGATGACCTCATAGGTCTCTTCTCCGGTCTGGATCGTTTCTACCCACTGATAGATCAGATACTCGTCATCGAGCTTCTCGGCTTTCGTGACCTCAACATTGTTCACTTCCAGAAGCTGATCGGAACCGTATTCATTGATGTATTTGTTCAGATACTTGTAGAAACCGTCTCTGGCCTTCTGATAGGCGTTGGATTTAAAAGAAACCGTTTCATTCTTTTCGGTAAACACATAATAGAAACCGCCGACATCGTACTGTCCCTGCTTGTTGGTCCAGGTATAGAAGTCAGCCACATAGTTCTTGCAGACCATGCCGGCCAGGGTTGCCGGATCGACGGAAGCTCCCTGAACTTCGATTGCATCCTTCAGTTCCGCAAACAGTTCTTTCTGATAATCCGTCGCATTGTCCCTTAAGACATAGTTCATCGATTCAATAATGTTCTCAGCCTTTGTCTCCGTGTTGCCTTTGGCCAGATTCAGGATATTCTTTGCTTCCCTGAACGCGATAAAGCCAAAGATGCCGATGGCCAGAAGAAACGGCAGGATGCACAGAAACATATGCAGATAACGTTTCTTCTTATCCGCAAACAGACCTGAGATCCTGTTCAGTCTGCTTCTCTTTTTTCTTTCCGGTTTTAAAATAATCTTTTCTTTTTCCATATTAAAAGAGGATTCCTTGATCCTCATTTATTATATTAAATAAAAAAGTGAAATTCAAATCATCACACAAATTCACATGATGTTTTGACTATTTGACGCCTTCCGATGATTCCTTGTTGAACACGATCTTCAGAGTCAGCAGCAGAAGCTTGACATCGGAAACCAGACTGTAGTTTTCGATGTAGTAAAGATCCAGCAGAAGCTTATCTCTTAAGGATGTATTGTACTTGCCGTAGATCTGGGCATAGCCGGTCAGACCGGCCTTGACGACCAGACGGAAACGGAATTCCGGCATTTCCTTACAGATCTCATCGTAGATCTCGGGTCTTTCCGGTCTTGGACCGACAAAAGACATCTCCCCTTTCAGGATATTGATCAGCTGCGGCAGTTCATCAAAACGGGTCTTGCGGATGAATTTCCCGACTCTGGTGATCCTGTCGTCATCTTCCCTGGCAAGCACAACACCGGTCTTGTCTTCCGCGTTCATCACCATGGAACGGAACTTGGCCATTTTGAATTCCTTTGCATCTTTGGTCAGTCTGACCTGACGATAAAGGATATCCCCTCCGTCCTGGAGCTTGACGGCGATGGCCGTTGCCAGCATGATCGGGCTGGTCAGCACAAGCAGAACGATGGAACCGAGGATGTCGATCATCCGCTTGACGATCTTCTCGGTCTCGGATGGACCGTACTTGTTTATTTTCAGGATCGGTGTATCGACCATGTGCAAAATATCGCTGCTAGCCAGAAGCATGTCCGTGATGCTTGGAACGTCGTAGATCAGGATCTTTCTTTCGTAGCAGGCCTTGAACAGTTTCTTCTTGTTTTCATGGTGCACGTCCAGGGTAACCACTCCATCGACCCCTTCCAGCAGTTCATTCAGATTGTCATAATCCAGATCGTTCAGGCTGATGGAACGGATGACGCTGATGGACAGGTCATTCACGTTGTTCAGCTTGTTGATGAGACCGTAATGCTCCTCGCCGTAGATCGCAATGACCTTGATCGGCGGGAAGTTTCTACGCAGATAGTTGTTTTCCAGATAAAGCAGGAATGCCGAAGCAAAAACACCGGTCAGCGTCATCCAGACGATCGGCAGCAGCGGAATGACCCGCAAAGTGATCAGGCAGAGCACCAGATAGATCACCGCATTGCAGAAAAACAGCGTCAGGGAATGCGAAAGAAAAAGATCCGTCGTCGTACTTCCTCCGACATCAAAGGCATCGAAAAGCCTGCCGAACAGGATAAACAGAATCAGATAGAGTCCGAAGAAAACCAGATAACCGTTGGAATAATAGAAGAAATAACGGTTGTATCCGGTCATCAGAACAGCTAAAAAGATCAGCTCATAAACAAAGACATTGGCTATGACCATGGCGATCTTGGCATTCTCTTTTGTGCTGAATCTTTCAAACATAAATCTATTTTAGTCCACTCTCGATCAAATATCTACTTAGGGCATCCTTCCAGTCCGGAAGTCTTTCAAAGCCATTCGCCGACAGTTTAGACTTGTCCAGACGGGAATTGAACGGCCTTCTGGCCTTGTTCAGGCCGTATTCGGCAGTTGTTACCGGAATCACTTCAGTCGTCATTTCCATCTGTCTGTAAATCTCTTTGCAGAACTCGTACCAGGAAATGTAGCCTCCCTCGTTGGTGGCGTGGTAATAGCCGTACCTGTCCGTTTCGATCATGTCGACCAAAAGTCTGGCCAGATCGTAGGTATAGGTAGGCGTACCGATCTGATCGTTGACGACCTTGACCGATTCACGGTCTTTGCCGACTCGGATCATGGTCTGAATGAAATTCTTGCCATGCAGACCGAATACCCAAGCAATACGGACGATAAAGAACTTCTCCAGCCTGGCAACTTCCAGTTCTCCCTGCAGTTTCGTCTCTCCGTACCAGCAAAGCGGTGCATAGGAATCATCATCCGGCTCCCAGGGTCTTTCCCCGTTGCCGTTAAAAACATAGTCCGTGCTTAAATACAGGAATCGGCAGTTCAGCTGTTCTGCCGCATTCACAAGATTCCTTGTCCCGACAACATTGATCGCATAGACCTTTTCTTTGTTTTCTTCGTCTTCCGCAGCATCTACGGCCGTCCAGGCCGCACAGTGAATGATCGCATCGGGATTTAAGCCGATCACCTTTTCTGTTGTTTCTTCTTTGGTGATATCCAAAAGACAGTCCATATCCCCGGCAATATCGCTTGTGATCGGAGTATGGCCTCTTTTTCTCAGTTCATTGACAACATCATGGCCCAGCTGGCCGTTGGCGCCTGTAACCAGTACTTTCATTTCTTCGAATACATTTCCTCGTAGT
>JAFZQL010000177.1 GCA_017620435.1 Erysipelotrichaceae bacterium | reverse complement strand
TTGCAACAGGTTCAGAAACATCAGCTTCGATGTCAGATCTTTCCTGCAATATTCTTTATGTTTCCGATTCTTATTCCACTTTTGCTGTATTTCCTCCCCGTTATCTTGTATACAAAAGGCTGCATTCGTTCAATGAAGAGACAAACAGTATTCTCGATCGATATCTTTATGATGTTTATCCTTCGCAGGACCTGCGTTTTTCTCTTGGCTACGGATATCTGATCTACGGTTTTATCCGTAAACTACGAAAAAAATCGAACTCTTTATGCGTCTTTTTTATCATTCTTTTCAGCATTCTTTTCCGTAGCGATATCCGTTTTACATTTATTCTGATCGGAATCATCGGTAAAAGACTGGATCTTTCAAAAGAAAACATTCTGGCAGTCAAAATGATTTGTATCTGTCTATTCAATTTCACGATTTATCAAAACGTTTCCGTTGAACTGATTCTGCTGCTGGAAGTATTTGAGATATTCGAATTCAGCATTGATTTCGGTACCTATATGATGCTGGTGGAATCGTTTCTGTTTGGAGAAATAGACCTCATTTATTCCTTTCTTTTCTATCTGATCGATTCAACCCGTACCATTCTTGTCCTTCTGATAACGGTCCTTTTCCTGTTTCCCGCAACTGAGCCTCTGTTTCTTCGCTTTTTAAGCCTGTTTTCTTTTCTCTACGAAACAAATCTTTCTGTACGGGGAAAGATCTCCATCATTTCATTTTTCCTCTTTATTATCGCTCTGAAGCTGTTTCCTAACGATTCCGGCCTCTACAAAAAGGCAATACTGCTTCTTTGTATCCTTTCTCCTTTGAATCATCCATTCATGCATGTTTCTTTCATCGATGTAGGGCAGGGGGATGCTTCATTGATCCGGGATAGTCTCTACCGTACCAGCATCCTTATCGACACCGGATCATCCTATCAGTATTACAGCCTGAAAAAGGCGCTGTTCAATGAAGGAATCTACAGCATTGACTATCTGATCATCACCCATGACGATGAAGATCATAACGGAAATATCGAAAACCTTAAAAAGGATTTCCGAATAGAAAACATTATCCAAACAGGAACGGATATCGGCTTGAGAAGAGTATATTTGAAATACTTTGAACTCCACGACGCAGACAATGATAACGATTCATCGCTTGTTTATGCTTTAAATGTTGATCATACCGCATTCCTGTTTACCGGTGACATTTCCGCCGATACGGAAAAAGAGCTTCTTCACCGTTACGGTCCTCTTGATATCGATGTACTCAAGGTTGCCCATCACGGTTCCTATACTTCCAGCAGCCGCTATTTCATTTCATCGATACTCCCGAGATTTGCCGTCATTTCCACATCGGGCAGATACGGACATCCCCACGACTCGGTTCTATCTGTACTTAATGATTATAAAGTAAAATACTACATCACCAGAGACGATGGAACCGTGACCTTCAGTTTTTCCCGCTTTCTGGACTTTATTACTACGGGAAAAGGCGAATTTGTTATAATGAGTTAGATGATATACATACTTCAGGGTCAGGAAGAATATCTGATCCGACAGAAAATCAATGAATTTACTTCCGGACCGGATGCCCAGATCGTCAGATTTGACGGAAGCAGCAAGGATTTCAGCATTCAGCAGATGCTGGAAGCGTGCACTTCGACATCTTTGTTTTCAGATCGCAATATCGTGCTGGTATCCCAGCCGTTCTTTCTGATCAAAAGAGTTCCTGATGAAGAACTGAACGATCTGTACGACTATGTTTCAAAACCATTATTTGAAACCGAACTGATCTTCTATACATTGAGCGATAATTTCAATTCGCGTCTGAAAGCATACAGGACGATATCGGGTAACGCCCAGATCATTGATTTCAAGAGCTACGACTACAAGTACTTCAATATATATCTGCGAAACAGAATCGCTGAAGAGAAACTCGATATATCACCGGATGCGGTAAACGTGCTTGGAAACATCTGCAAGCGGAACATCACCTTGCTGAACAGAAACATCGAAGTGCTTTCGCTGTATCCGGAAAAGATCAACGCTGAAGCCGTATTAAAACTCTGTACCGCTTCGGATGAAAACGATGTTTTTGAAATGATCAATGCGATCACCAGAAAAGATGTGTCGGAAACCATCCGGATCGAACGGAAAATGATGAATGAAACGGATTCTGTCCTGGGAATAGTCAGCTTACTTGCCAATCAGTTAAGATACTTGTACCATGTCGCCTGGCTGCAGGAAAACGGCAAGAAGAAACACGAGATCGCTCAGCTGACCGATTCCGGCGATTACCGGCTGAATAAGGCGCTTGAATCTCTTCAGAAACTGAACAGTACACAGATACTGGAACTGTTAAACGCATTATGTACACTCGACATGCGCTGCAAGAGCGACAGTTCTATACCGGATTACGCACGTCTGGAACTTTTCATTCTGGATCTGCTGAAGAAAGGAAACCATGCAGGCTATCAGACAGCTGTATAAGATCGGTTACGGGCCATCAAGTTCTCATACCATCGCACCGTACCGCATTGCGCAGTACTACCGACACGCTTATCCGCAATGTACCTCCTATGAGGTCGTTTTAGGCGGTTCTCTGGCGCTTACCGCAAAGGGACATGGAACGATTGGGATACTTGAAAAAGCCCTGGAAACACAGAATATAGACATCAGATACGATATTGAATGTAGAAATAATGTCGTAAATATCTGCGGAAAGGATGATACGCATGAATATCCGCTGTGGCACGGCCTTTCTTTAGGAGGCGGTGCCGTTTCCATTGAAGAATTCGACTGCGGCGATCAGAAAGAAGTCTATCCGGAGAATTCTTTTGAAGAAATCAAGAAAATACTGAAAGAGAAGAATATTACACTTCT